>CAZHSL010000061.1:0-10449 GCA_964535185.1 uncultured Corynebacterium sp. | reverse complement strand
AACCTGCACATCCTGGAGTCCTTCGCGACCCACATCGCCCCGGCGCTCGGCTGGAGACCGAACACCGAGGGTCCGGTGCAGGGCGATCCCGCGGCCTGAGCGCCCTGCGGTGCCGGCGCAGTCGCGGCGCCCCGTACGGAGTGACGGCGCAGTTCCCACCGCGTCGGTGACAGCAGCCGGGACCGGAAGCCCGTGGCGCGGACCGGACCGAACCGGACCACGCCCTTCGCATCACGTGCGCACCCCGTGAGCCGGTCGACGAGATGCCGCCCTCATCCGTCCGCAACCTGTTGTAGCGTGACGCCGACGACACGTTCGAGGACGAACACGGACTTGCGGCTGGGTGGGCCGGCACCGGAGAAGGGGGAACACGCGTGCATGACGTCGACGAGAACCGACCGACCGCTGCGCCGGACCTGGAGGGCGACACGGCACCGGAGGAAGAACCTCCCCCCGACACCGAGGACGAGCGCGCGGCCTCCCCCGACGAGGGAGCCGGTACCGACGATGATCCTCCGACCGTGACGCGGGCCGAGGGCGATCCCGCCTCCGATGACGACCCGGCCGTCCCGGGGACGAGCGCGAGCGACCTCGACCGGGATGCGGACGGGACCGCAGCGCACAGAGCTGAGCTCCGCGCCGTGGAGAGCCAGATCGATGCGCTCAGGAAGAGCTTCGACAGCCGCGCCGCAGCCTACGAGGACACGATCCGTTCATTGCAGGCCACCATCGAAGAACTGCGCGGACAGCAGCTGACCGGAATGATGAAGCCGACGTTCCAGCAGTTCGCCGACCTCAAGGCGGAGCTCGACGCCGCTGCGCAGCGCGCTCGTGACAGCTCGGACGACCACCACGCCGAGGAGTACGAATTCTTCTCGGGCTCCGTCGACGACATCATGGACCACTTCGACCTCGAATCGGTGCGTGCGACGGTCGGCGACCCCTTCGACCGCCGAGCGCACGCCGCGGTGCTCCGGAAGCCCACCGACGATCCACAGCTGGATCGCACCATCGCACGCGTTGCTCGACAGGGATTCCGAGTCATCGGCGAGCCGCGAGTCCTCATCCCGGCACGGGTCGTCATCTGGAGCTTCACACCCCCTGAGGACGGTCCCGCGACAGCCGCATCAGCGGAAGAGGGCACCCCCGGCTGACTCATCGGGCACCACCAGAACCCACTCGTCACCATATCCGTCGCAGAAGGAGAGCCATGAGCACCGTGTACGGGATCGACCTCGGCACGACCTACTCCGCCGTCGCTCATATCAACGAGCAGAACCTGGCCGAGATCATCAACAACTTCGAGGGGGACCCGACCACGCCGTCGGCGATCTTCTTCGAGGGGGAGGGGAACGTCGTCGTCGGGGCCGAGGCCAAGCGCGCCGCCCTCGCAGAGCCCGACGACTCCTGCCTCCTCATCAAGCGGGAGATGGGGACGGACTACGAGGTCGAGTACCAGGGGCAGGTGTATACCCCCGAGTCGCTCTCTGCGCTCATCCTCAAGGCGCTCGTGGACGCCGCCAACGACGCCACGGGAGGGGACACCCAGCAAGTCGCCATCACCGTTCCCGCGTACTTCGGGACCCAGGAACGGGAGGCGACCCGGCAGGCGGGACAGATCGCGGGCCTGGATGTGGTCGGCATCGTCACGGAGCCGGTCGCCGCCGCCCTGTCGATCGGGGTCGGACTCGGCGAACCCACCACCGTCATGGTGTACGACCTCGGCGGCGGCACCTTCGACACCACGGTCATGAAGGTCGAGCCGGGCACGGTGGAGGTGGTCGGCGTGGACGGCAGCCGTACCCTGGGCGGAGCCGATTGGGACGACGCCCTCGTGAAGCTCATCATCGAGAGGTTCGTCGCCGAGGCCGGCGAGGACGCGGCCGCGTGCGAGTACGACGAGGAATTCCTCCTGGACGTGCGGCTCAAGGCGGAGGATGCGAAGAAGTCGCTCACCCGGAGGGAGTCCATCCAGCAGAGGTTGAGCTGGGAGAGCCACAAGGCCAGCGTCACGATCACGCGGGAGGAGTTCGAGTCGGCGACGAAGCACCTGGTGGACCAGACCGTCGAGATCTCCAGGCGGACGGTCGAGACGGCCCAGCAGAAGGTCTCCGGTCTGGACGTCGACAAGGTGCTGCTCGTCGGCGGCTCGTCACGCATGCCGATGATCGCCGAGGCGCTCCGGAACGACCTGGGGTGGGAGCCCGTCAACACCGACTTCGACCTGGCTGTCGCGAAGGGCGCAGCCATCTACGGACAGGCTCAGATCGAAGAGATCCTCTCCTACGACGGGGACGCCCCTGCGAACCCGTCCGGCGAGAAGAAGCTGTTCCTCGGCGGCGCTCACTCGTTGAACGTCAAGAACGTCCTCGCCCGGAGCCTCGGCATCGAGTTCCTCCGCGACGGCAGCGAGGAGGAGAAGTACATCAACCACTTCGCCCACGCCAACGATCCGCTTCCCGCCGAGCCGGATCCCATCCAGGCCCTCACCGTGAGCGAGAACCAGGAACAGGTCAGGATCGCACTCTTCGAGCAGGCCGGCGAGCAGGAGTCGGAGGACCCTGACGACAACCGCCTCCTGAAGGACGTCGAGCTTCCCTTCGCACGTCCGATGCCCAAGGAATCGCCGATCGACATCAAGATCACCATCACGTCCGAAGGTCTCGTCCGGATCAAGGCAGTGGACCCGGACAGCGGGAACGCGGTCGATCTCGAGGCCACCGTCTCGCAGCTGGACGAAGAGCAGGTGGAGGAGGCGACCAGCCAGATCTCCGCCATCGCCCTCCGCAGCTGACAGGACCGGCGGCGCATGACACCGTTCAACTCGGCCGAGTACAAGAAGCAGGTCCTCCTCCCACTGACACAGGACCGAGCTCGCATGGATGCGCTGAAATCCGCAGTGGCGGATCTCAAAGCGGATCCTGGCTCGGAGAGCTACCTCTCGATCGACCTGCCCTTCCTGTTCGCGATCCCTGCCGAGGCGAGGACCAGCGAGGACCTGACGCAGCACGGTCGCAAGCTCGCGCAGGCCTACAACAAGTCCCAGAACCTGCCGGCCGCGACCCAGCTCAAACACCTCAGATCCCTCCTCAGCGCCTCCGGGCGCTTCGAGGACCCGACCTTCTGGTCACAGCTCAGCGACAGGAGGCGGGAAGTCGTCGATGCGCGAGTGCGCGACGCGATCCTCTCGATGAAGGAGGAAGCACCTCTCGGCGTGGTCCCCGAATCCGCAGCGGCGCTGATGCTGAGCTCTCTCGGGATCGACGAGAGCGACGTCCCGGAACTCGCCGAGGAGCTCAAGAGCGCCGGTGTGACCGTCTTCCCCGATCTCGAGCGACCGCTCGAGGACTCGCTCCTCCCGGTACGCAACACCTGGGATCGGGTTCGGAAGCATGCCGAGTACCGGTCCATCTTCCACCTCCTCGCGCTCAAGGACGGCGGGGCAGTCCGAGCGGCACGCTGTGTCGACGAGCTCTCGATCGACGGCCAGCAGATCACGCCCACCTCGGTCACGGAATCGCATCGGCGGACGCAGACCGGCCGTGACACGAACGCCATCCAAGACGCTCAGAAGTTCCTCGCGGAGCTGTCCCGCATCGATGATCCAGAGCAGCTCCGCCAGATCGCTTTCGCGACGGTCTGGGCCGATGCGGCCGAGCTCAGCGCGCGCGGCATGCCCGCCCGACTGGTCGTCGAGTCGCTGGCCGGCGCGGGGATCGACGACTTCGATGCGCGTCGGATCGCTGCTTCGATCCGCGCCCGGGGCGCTGCGACCGGAACCTCGCTGGACACCGACTCCGTCCGCCGGTTGCTGGCGTCGGGTCGGCTCGACGAGGCGGCCCGGACCCTCGGCACCCTGAAGGAGGAACCCGAGACCGCGTCCGAACGGGAGCAGCTCGGTGAGCGCATCTCCCAGCTGCGGGCGACGAAGCGGGAAGCCCTGGAGGCATTCCGCCGAGCAGAGCGGGACGGCGACATCAAGGCGGCCGAGGAGCACCTCCACCGCGCCGTCCGGGCGGACAGCGGAGACGAGCAGCTCCACGATCTGCTCCGCCGACTGCCGATGCGCGCACCTCGCGTCGGCGCCCGGCGTGAAGCGGGTTCCGTGATCCTGACCTGGGACGTGTATGACGAGACCGCTCGTCACACCGTATATCGCTCCACCAGACCGATCACCGCGGCCCTCGACGGAACCGTCGTGGCCGCCGATGTCTCCGGTGGCCGCTGCACGGACCGCTCGGCGCCGGCGGGCGAGCATGTGCACTACGCAGTCGTGGCGGCTCGACCCGGTGGCAGCCCGTCCCCGCCCGGTCTCGTGGACCTCGATATCCTCCCCGAGCCCACCGACGTGACCGCCGATGCCTCGTCGGACGCCATCGACATCACCTGGTCCGTGCCGAAGGCCTGCCACTCGGTCGCCATCGAGATCCTCGGCACCGACGGACGCACCGATCGTCACGAGGCCGTCGGGACCACACTCCATCGCTTCACCGGCCTCGAAACTGGCCGGTCCTACCGCATCACGGCGACTGCTCGCTATCTCACCGTCGACGGCCCGCGGACATCTGAACCGGTGTCCATCACAGCCACACCCCGGGGCACTGCTCGCCCCGTGCACGACCTCGAGGTCCTCGAGGATCCGAGGTCGGCAGGCGACGACTTCCTCGCGAGGTGGACGGCAGCTCCGGGATTCGCCGTGTCCCTGTGGGCCTTCCCCCGTGGCTCCGCACCCCCAGAGGGCCGGCAGGTCAGCGCCGCAGAGGCGCGGTCCGCGGGTGGACACGAGCTCCACGTCCCCGTGCGAGCAGTCGGCCCCGACCGGTTCGAGGCCCGACTGTCCGACGTCGCCGGACCTGCGCTCATCGTCCCCATGCTCGAGGCGGGCCCCCACCTCCTGACCGGGAGGTCGGCACTCTCGGGATCGGCGACCGCCGTGCGTGGTGTCAGGATCTCGGCATTCGCGGACCAGCTGCGCCTCACCTGGTCGTGGCCGGAATCCAGCCCGCTCGTGGAAGTGGGGTGGAAGCACGGGGGATCAGCCCTCACCCGGCAGATCACCCCGGCGCAATACCGAGATGAGGGTGGCGTGTACCTCGCCGATCCGGCACAGATCAGCGACATCACACTCACCACGGTGGTCCGGGGCAGCGGCGAGGAGATCAGATCCAGAGCGGTGGACGTCCCGTACCGGGCACGGGGATCGGAGGCCCTGACGTACCGCACCAGGATCACCCGAAGCCTCACCGGCAAGGCTTCCGTGCGACTCGAGCTCACCGCTCCTTCCCCCGCACCGGTGACATGCAGTGTGGGCCTCTTCCTGAGCAGGAGCTCGGTACTGCCGATGGAACCCGACGCAGGGCAGCTGGTCCAGCGCATCGACGCGGATCTGCCGGGCGGCGGCACGCTCCAGCAGGACATCGAGCTCGGCCGTCCGAGATCACCCTTCTGGGTCCGGCTCTTCCCCCTGGATCCTTCGGCCCCGCGTCTCATCGACCCCCCGACCCACGAACTGAGAGGTTGACCCATGGCCATCGGATCTCTCCGCCGCAGACGCACTGTGTTCTGCCCGTACTGCTTCGCAGATCTGGATCTGAAGGCTCTCGGGTACCAGTGCGCCGGCCGGCCGGCATCGGGAAGGCCCAGCTGTGTCCCGTACCCGGACCCGCAGCGCCAGGACGTGCTCGAGGACGCCAGCGCCGTCATGCCGCCGGTCCTGCGAAGGGCTCCCGACGGACGGCACATCATCGATGATCTCGGTATGCCGCTGCTGCGACGAGGGCCGATCGGGAAACCGGTCGACTGCGACAGATGCGGCGGAGCCACAGCCATCTCCATCTGCACCAACTGCCACTCGCTGCTGCCCGAGGAGATGACGGGAGGCGGAGTCTCGATCGGCGTCGTCGGCGCTCAGCTCTCCGGCAAGACGGTCTGGCTGACGATGCTGGAGCAGCAGATGCTCACCCGCCTGCCGGGTCGCTTCCATGCCGCCATCGACCACCCCGGAGGGACGGTCGGCCTCGCAGAGCAGCTGGTCGCGAACCGCAACCGGATGGAGGATCATGGCACGTTGCCGGCCCAGACGAAGTCGACCGGCATGCAGAAGAAGGCACCGTCGGTCTACAAATGGAAGTACGCCGACGGCGGCGCGCGGGTCATATCCGTCTACGACACCGCCGGCGAGGACGTGCAGAACCTCCAAACAGCCAGCAACCAGCAGCACCTGCGATCGTCGAACGCCATCGTCCTCGTCCTCGACCCCTTCATCTTCCCCGAGAATCGCCGCCTGGCGAAGACGAAGGGGATCGAGCAGCTGGGACCGGAGAACGCCCATGCCGATCTGGTCGATGCGCTGGTCACGGTGTTGAGGCAGTCCGAGCAGGGCAGAGGCGTCTCAGGGAAGCAGGGCAGGATATCGACCCCACTCGCTGTGGTCGTGACCAAGATGGATGCCTTCTGGCAGGATCTCGACGAGCACAGCCCGCTGCGCAGTCACGGGCAGGATGTCCCATATTTCGACGACGTCGATTCGCAGACGATACACGACCACCTGCTGTCGCTCGTGAGCCAGTGGGGAGGATCCGGTCTCATCAACAAGCTGCAGACGGAGTTCGCGGAATTCCGCCTCTTCGCCGTCTCCGCTCTCGGGAACGAGCCCGTGTATTCCCATGCCCGCCTGGCGTCGGGACCGAGCCCCAGCCGGGTGTCCGACCCGCTGCTGTGGGTGCTGCAGCGGGAAGGGTTCCTTCCGAAGCCCCCGAAGCAGTCCGAGCTCTGATCCCGATGTTCGAGACAGCCATATACACGGATGTCCTGGCTGAGGAGTCCCTCGACGGACGACGCGGATTCAACTTCCAATCCGCCTCATCCGGCTTCACCGCCATCGCGCAGCAGGTGGCCGTCCAGCACATGCTCCACCAGGCCGGTGCGCCAGGAGCAGAGCAGGCGACGGAGGACGAGACCGCGACGAGCTTCTGCTACAGACCCGTCGGCGGACAGTACTTCTTCTCCCAGGGGCGGGACCTGGGCGCCACGGCCAGCGGTCGCGGCGGGAACCAGATCACCGAGATCGCTGTCACCGACACCGCAGAGGACTTCGAACCGTACACGCCGGCACAGGTCTATTCGTCACTGACCTGGGACGTCTCGAAACGCGCTTCTCGTTCCTCCGACCCTTGGGTCCCGCCGCTCGACATCGCGGCGGACTTCGAGACCGACCAGCTCCTGGCCTGGGTTCTCGATGACGACGGACGGCGAAGTTTTCTGCCGCGGCTCCTCACAGCGTTCGAGGAGAAGATCACCGGCAGGAGCCCGGGCCCGCTGATCCTCGTCGGTCAGGAGCTCCCGCACATCCTCCGATGGCTCTCGACGGTCTCTCTCCTGTCGAACCAGCAGGCCGTGCGGAGCCTGAGCTTCCGGGCTTTCGACGCATCGCCGTTGCGCGGCACCACGGATGTCGTCGGCTGCCGTCCGGAGGTGGCGCAGGGCCTCGAGGCGTCGCATCTCCTCTGCGATCTCGACCGGCTCACCGGCGGTTCGGAGCAGACGTCGTTCGCAGTGGACCGGACGATCGCCCTGCTCGGGGAACGAAGCACCTACGAGGCGCTCGACATCGTCTCCCTGGCGCGCCGCTGGGACCCCGCCCTGGGGTCCACATCCGCCTTCTGGGCCTCCGAGCTCGTCAACGGCACGCTTCCGGAGTCCGCGCTCGTCGGCGGCGAAAGCCGGATCGTGACGGTCGTCGAGGGCCTGGCGAGGAGTGGGTTCACCGACGACCTCGAAACCTATCTGGACGAATTCGGAGATGCGCTCGGTCGCCTCCCGGGCCACGCCGGCACGGACGTCGTCCGACTCGCCCGAGGAGCCCGCCTTCTCGCACACGGCGCGAACCAGCCCCTCGCTGCGCTGCTCCTCGATGCCAGCCTCAGCCGTGTCGCCGAGAGCCCGCAGGGCATCTCAGACTGGGCGGGTGAGCTCCTCGCGACAGACGGGTCCCCCTGGCCCGTCGCCGAACTTCCCGCGACGCACTGGGGCGAAGCGCTGGGGGATCTCGTCGATGTCGCGCCGGCAGCCGATCTCCCGTCCCTGTTCGCCCTCGCAGAGCATCTTCCGTCCGACGCGCTGCGCCCCGGGGTCTGGCAGGACGCCGAGCAGCGCCTGGTCGACAGCGCACTGTCCAGACCCGCTGAGCTCGAGGCGACCCGCGCTCTCCGAGTGGGAGCGAGGATCCGTGACAGCGTACGCCTGGAGGTCGTGAGGCCGCTCGATATCGCGCTGCAGGACCAGCCCGGGCTGCTCGACGGGCATCCCGCCTTCGAGGCACTTCGCCGCGGCGAATGGGGGCCGTTGATCGATGCGTCCGCAGGGGACGAGGGCACATCCGCCTCCGCCCTGTGGACATGGTGCCGTATCGCCTCCCTCGTCCGGATGCCGGCGAAGCAGCGCCGCGACGCGCTCCGTCACGAGACCGCCCTACGCGCGCTCCACTGGAAAGCCGTGCTCGCGAGCACCGATCCTCGGAACGACCAGGAGCTCTGGGAGGCCTGGCTGCAGAGATTCGGGGCAGGCCCGGAGCAGGGGCTGTACGTTCACGTGATGGCCGAGGTCGAACGCGACCTCATGGGCCCGCCGACCCGAGCCCTCAAGAGGTGGAAACGACTCGTGAGGGTCCTCGAGGACACGATGGACGGTTCAGCGGCACGCAGAGCGGCAGAGCTCGGCGATCGGATCGACTCCCGCCTCGACGACCGAGTGACCTTCGGATCGAAGGTCCGGTCCTGGGCTCCCGGACGCAGAGCGGACGGCGACTCCGACGGGAGCGGCGGACCGCCTGGCTCCAGCACTGGCCGGCATCCCGATCGGAGGCGACGATGAGCGCGATGGACAGCAGCAGGACGCAGACGATCGACACCCCGCTGGGGTCCTCCCCCGTTCGGGCCACCTCCCCCTCGTCCCGCCTCCATGGCCAGGAGGTGGTCTGACGTGCCCAGCCGGCAGCCGGATCCGTGCGCGGAGATCATCGAGCACGGCCGGATCATGCACGATGACGTAGCGGAGGCGATCCGCCTGGCCCGCGCGGAGGGACAGGCGGGAGACCTCGACGCCAGCGAGTCCCGCATGACCCGCGCCCTGCGGGCGCTGCGTGAGCGGCGAGTGGAGATCAACGCGATGGCGGCGCAGTACAGAGCCGGTGTGCAGATCGAACGCACCGAGATCAACAAGCGCGGCCGCGCCGTCGGGCACCTGGTGGGTCGATCGGGGTTCGGGTCAGCTCTCCGCGGCGGGATGGAACGTGGGCGCGGCCGTGCGAGAGCACGCCTCGCTCAGGAGGAAGCCGATGTCCGGGTGGAGTTCGAGAAGCTGAAGCTCGCTCTGGACGACCTCGTCCTGGAGGTCCGCAGGGAGATCGACTACATCAAGGAGGCCCGGGCCGAGCGCCGCCGATAGCTCACGCCCCTGCCCTTCCGCCGCTCTCGACCGAGGAGAACATTCCGATGAGCAACCCTTACAGCCAGAGCCCCAACTCGAACCCCTACGGAGGCGGGCCCCCTTCCCCCGACGATCGAGATCCCTACGGGCACGGTCAGGGTCAGCCCGGTCCGCACACCGCACCGTCACGCCCGGCGTTCGTCGATCCGTATCAGCCCACGGATCGTCAACCGACATACCCACCCGCCGTTATGCTGCACGAGCTGGGACAGGAGTCCACGTCCTCCCTCTCTGCAGCGTCTCCGCAGCAGGCGCGGAGACCATCGCCTGCTTCCGGCCCGTCGACCACCGCAGCCCGGGTCGGGGCCGTGGCCTGCCTGGGCCTGACCTTCCTCATGCTCGTCTCGCATGTGGGACTGCTGGCGCTCGGCGTCACCGCGGTGTTCTTCGCCGTGTGCAGCTCCGCACTTCCCAAGCTGTGGGCGGCCAACGCGTTCAACGTGATGCTCGTCTACATCGCTCAGGTGATCGTGCTCGGTATCGTCCTGGGCATCGTCGACATGGTCACCCACGGAACGCTGCGAGTCGACGTGGGCGGGTGGATCCGCATCGGTTTCGCTGTGTTCTTCCTGATCAGTGCTGTCGCGGCCGGCTTCGGGAAATACTTCCGCATGCCGGTGCAGATCCCGGTGCTGCCGTCCTGACCGGGACGTAGCCTGCGGGCATGCTCCGCATCGCGACCGCCAACCTCAACGGGATCCGGGCCGCGCACCGGCGCGGCTTCGGCGACTGGCTGGCCGGCCGCGGCTGCGACGTGCTCGCGTTGCAGGAGGTGCGGGCGCAGGCGGACAAGCTGCCCGAGGGCGCCTTCGAGGACTTCCACATCGCCCTCGACACCGGCACCCTGCCCGGCCGCAACGGCGTCGCGGTGCTCACGCGTGAGGCGCCGCTCGCGGTCCGCACCTGGTGCGGCGCGGCGCTGACGGGCTCCCCGCCACCGACCGGCCGCGCCCTCACCGCGGT
>CAZHSL010000060.1:0-10660 GCA_964535185.1 uncultured Corynebacterium sp. | reverse complement strand
GGCGCAGCGCGGCGCACAGCGGGACCGCATCCTGCAGGGTGTCGGCGGCGGGGAAGCGGTCGGGTGCGGCGATCACGAGGCCGATTCGGGTCATGACCTCGACTGTAGACCTGCGGGGCGGCGCGGCGGATACGGGATTCGGCGCGCGGGCGGGGGCGGCGCATCGGCCGTGTGCTAGGGCTCTCCGCAGCGTCGGGCAGCGAACCGGCCTCGGCTGACCCCTTGCGGTGCACGTCACGTCTACTCTACGATCGAACCGGTTCGCTTCGAACCGGTTCGATCCTGTGTGTCGGAGGCGCTGAACCGTGAGCGACGCAGATCGCATCAGGGATGGCGCAGGCCGCACCACGATCAGAAGGGAGACACGACGCGATGGCGACGATCGGTGACGTGGCACGGGTGGCAGGAGTCTCCCGCAGCACGGCCTCCTACGCCCTGTCGGGCAAGAGGTCGATCTCCGCTGCAGTACGACAGAAGGTCCAGGACGCAGTCGAGGAGCTGGGCTACACGCCGAACGCCGGTGCGCGAGCGCTGGCGACTGCGGAGACGAAGATCATCGCTCTGCTCGCCCGGTTCCTGCCTGATGAGTTCGCGCCGGCGATGCTCCAGTACATCCAGGGTGTCTCCAACCGTGCGCGCGAGCTCGGCTACGACACCCTGCTCGTCTCCGAAGAGGATGGCGCGGCAGCGCTGCGACGGCTGTCGACCACGCGGATGGTCGACGGTTTCGTGCTCCTCAACGTCGGCGAGTCCGATGAACGCCTCGACGTGCTGCGTCAGGCAGCTCAGCCCAGTTCACTCATCGGCCTTCCCGCCGATCCCGAGGGGCTCGACGTCTTCGACCTCGACTTCCCGGCCAGCGGTCGGTTGATGGTCGAGCAGCTGCACGGTGCCGGCCACCGCGAAACGATCCTCGTGTCGCAGTCGGAGCACGTGGTGCGGCGCGGAGGCGCGTACGTCTGGCGCCTCGCCGACGCGGCACAGGAACGGGCCGAGGAGCTCGGAATGCAGCTGCACCACTATTACGGCGCCTCCTTGCAGCCCGAGATCGGCGCCGACCTGCACCGGTTCCTGGACCGACATCCTCGAGCCACGGGACTGCTGCTGAACAACGAAGCGGCCGCGGCGGCGCTGCCCACCGTGCTGCGCGAGCGGGAGGTGTCCGCACCGGCGGACCTGTCGGTCATCGGTCGGTTCTCGGACGAGTTCGCCCGCACCTTCTCCCTGCCGTTCTCCGCTGTGGACAGCGCTGCCATGACTCTCGGTCGACGGGCTGTCGAATCGCTGGTCACTCGGATACAGGACGGTCCCGACGCGGACCCCCACGTCGTCTCGCTGCTTCCGCCCGTCCTCGATCACCGGGGCAGCGTCACCGCTCCGCGGCCATCGCCCCACTGAAAGTTCCCGACAGAAGTGCCACGCCCCGTTCAAGGAGGAACACCATGATCACTCGACGCATGTTCGTCACCGTCGGCACCGCAGGTGCCGCCGCTCTCGCGGCCGGAGGTCTGGCCGCCTGCACTGACGCGGGCTCCCAGGGCTCCGCGGACACCTTCACCTGGTGGGATCCGTACCCACAGCACGACGAGAACTCCGACTGGGCGCAGCGGGTCCAGGCCGCCGGCGAGGCCGCTGGCGTGACGATCGAGCGCACCGCCTACGACACCACGGCGCTGACCAATCAGGCGCTGCTCGCCGCCCAGGAGGGAACCTCCCCGGACATCATCCTGCTCGACAACCCCGCCGTGCCCACGCTGGCTGACACCGGGATGCTCAGCACCACCGAGGAGCTCGGGCTCGACATCTCCCACATCGACGAGAACCTCCTCAGCGCAGGCCAGATCGACGGCAGCACGTATGGGATCCCCGTCGGCGCCAACACGCTCGCCCTGTTCTACAACCTCGAGATCCTCGAGGAAGCAGGCGTCGACCCGGAGTCGATCACCGACTGGGCCTCCCTCGACGCGGCCCTGGAGGCCATCTCCGGGATCGACAGGCGAGGGATCACCTTCGCGGGAATCAACACCGAAGAGGGCTCTTTCCAGTTCCTCCCCTGGTTCTGGGGCGCGGGTGCGGAGCTGACCGACCTCGCCTCCGAGGAAGCTGTCTCGGCGCTCGAGCTGTGGAAGAGCTGGGTCGACAAGGGATACGCCCCGAACACGGTCATCACCAACTCACAGAACACCACCTGGGAAGAGTTCCTCACGGGTGAGTACGGCTTCGGCGAGAACGGAACCTGGCAGGTCAACAGCGCCGCTGAAGCCCCCTTCGAGGCCGGCGTGATCGAGCTGCCCGCGCGAGACGGCGGAGTCGCACCGGCCCCGACCGGAGGCGAGTTCATCGTCGCCCCAGTCCAGTCCGACCCGGACCGTTACGAGACTACCCGCACGATCATCGAGGCGATGACGACCACGGAAGGATTCGTCGAAACCGCGATGACCTTCGCGTACTACGTCCCGCCCACCGCGGAGGGGCAGGAGCAGCTCCTCGAGGAGGAGCCTGAGCTCGAGACATGGGTCTCCGCCGTGCAGTCCGCGAAGGGACGCACCGGCGACAACCTCGGGGTGGACTACGCCACGATCTCCGAACAGCTGTGGACAGCGGTGCAGAATGCGCTGTCGGGCGCGGCGGAACCAGCCGACGCCCTCGAGACGGCTCAGGCGGCGGCCGCCGAGGCGCTCGGCAGCTGACCCTCGGTGCCGGGTCCGCGTCCCGCGTCCCGGCCCCTCACGAACCCGGAGCAGGGATGCTCCGGATCCTCCTGCGAAGAAGGAGCACTGCATGACCACCGATGTCGCCGACCGCGACGATGTCGCCCACCGTGCAGATCGCGTGAGAACGCGACGCCGGGGTGGGCTGGAGACCACGCAATGGGTCGCACTCGCCTTCGCGGCCCCGCTCCTGGTCTACCTTCTCGGCTTCTACGTGTACCCGTTGCTGCGGAGCGTCGACCTGAGCGTGCATGACTACACCGTGCGCGCCTTCGTCCAGGGGGATGCCGAGTTCGTCGGCCTCTCCAACTACCGCGAGGTGATCAGCTCACCGCTGTTCGGCAAGGCGATCATGAACACCGTCGTGTTCGTCGGTGGGTCACTGATCTTCCAGTACGCCATCGGGCTCGCCCTGGCGGTGTTCTTCCGCTCCAGCTTCCGGCTCAGCGGAGTTCTCCGGGCACTGTTCCTGGTGCCCTGGCTGCTGCCGTTGATCGTCTCGGGCTCCGTGTGGGCCTGGATGATGAACAGCGAGTCCGGGGTGGTGAACTTCCTGCTCGGCATCGTCGGTGTCGACCCGATCAACTGGCTGACCTCTCCGGATACGGCGATGCTCGCGGTGGTGATCGCCAACATCTGGCTCGGCATCCCCTTCAACCTGGTGATCCTCTACTCCGGCCTGCAGAACATCCCGGAGGACCTGTACGAGGCCGCCTCCCTGGACGGTGCCGGCAGCGGGAAGCAGTTCTGGTCCATCACGTTCCCGCTGCTGCGACCGGTCACGGCGATCACGCTGCTGCTGGGTCTGGTGTACACCCTCAAGGTCGTCGACATCATCTGGGTGATGACCACCGGCGGGCCCGCGGATGCGAGCACCACGCTCGCCATCTGGTCCTACCGCGAAGCCTTCGGCACCGGCCGACCGGACATGTCCCCGGCTGCTGCGGTGGGCAACATCCTCATCGTGATCGCGCTCCTGTGTGGGCTGCTCTACACCTACGTCCAGCGCCGGCAGGAGGAGTCATGATGCACCGTCGTCCCTGGTGGAAGACCGTCCTCGGAGTGGTCCTGACCGCTCTGATGCTCTTCCCCGTCTATTGGATGCTCAACGTCTCGTTCACGCAGACGGGCAACCTGCGCTCCAGCCCGCCCCACCTGCTCCCCCTCGAACCAACGCTGGAGGGCTACCGGGCAGCTCTCGCCCAGCAGCTGCCGAACCTGGGCACGAGCTTGCTGATCGGCCTCGGCTGCGTCGCGATGACGCTCGTCATCGCCGCTCCGGCGGCGTATGCGATGGCCCTGCTCCATCTCCGCGGTCGGGGCACGCTGAACTTCCTCCTCCTGGTCGCCCAGATGCTCCCGGCCGTCGTGATGGCGATGGGCTTCTACGCGATCTATGTGCGCATGGGCCTGCTGAACACGGTCTGGGGGCTCATCCTCGCCGACTCCACGATCGCCGTGCCCTTCGGGGTCCTCCTGCTCGCAGCCTTCATGGCGGGGCTTCCCCGTGAGCTCATGCAGGCCTCGAGGATCGATGGTGCCGGAGCATGGACGGCCTTCACCTCGATCGTCCTGCCGCTGAGCCGGAACTCCCTCATCACGGTCTCGCTGTTCGCGTTCCTGTGGGCCTGGTCGGACTTCATCTTCGCGTCGACGCTGGCACGGAACTCGGCGCTGATCCCGGTGACGCTCGGCATCTACAACTACATCGGCAACAACACCACCCAGTGGAACGCGATCATGGCGACCGCCGTGATCGCCTCCGTCCCCGCGGCGTTCCTGCTCATCGCCGCCCAACGCTACGTCGCCGCCGGCGTGACCGCCGGTGCAGTGAAGGACTGACCGCATGCCTGTGGACCACACCGCTCCTGCCTGCTGTTCGCAGGGCACTCGCGCGAACGCGCCGGTGCTGCCGACACGATCCCCTCGCCAGGGGATCTCGCTGGACGATGTGATGCTCGGGGCGGACGGCTTCTGGGGACGGCTCCAGAAGACGAACTCCGCAGCCACCCTCGAGCATTGCCGGGAATGGATGGAACGGCTCGGCTGGCTCGAGAACTTCGATCGGGTCGCCCGGGGAGAGACCCTCACGGATCGGCCCGGATGGGAGTTCTCGGATTCCGAGGTGTACAAGCTGCTCGAGGCGATGGCCTGGCAGCTCGGACGCCACCGGGAGGTGGAGCTCGAACGGGCCTTCGACGCGCTCGTCGCGCGGGTCGCCGCTGCTCAGGACGACGACGGCTACCTGTGCACCGCCTACGGGCACCCCGGCCTGCCAGCGCGGTATTCGGACCTGTCCTCAGGGCACGAGCTGTACAACCTCGGCCACCTGATGCAGGCGGCCGTGGCGCGAGTGCGTACGGTGGGCGCCGAGGATGAGCTCGTCGAGGTGGCGCGGCGGGCGGCCGATCACGTCTGCGAGAGCTTCGGCCCCGGCCGCAGCGGGATCTGCGGGCACCCGGAGGTAGAGGTCGCGCTCACCGAGCTGGGTCGCGCGCTCGACGAGGCCCGGTACATCGAACAGGCCCGCCTCTTCGTGGAACGCCGTGGTCATCGCACCCTTCCGGTGCGCCCTCTGCTCTCGGCCGAGTACTTCCAGGACGACCAGCCGGTCCGTGAGGCCGAGGTGCTCCGCGGCCATGCCGTCCGCGCCCTGTATCTCTCCGCCGGCGCCGTCGATGTCGCGGTCGAGACCGGAGACGGCGAGCTCCTCGACGCTCTCGTGAAGCAGTGGCGACGCACCGTGGAACGGCGCACCTACATCACCGGAGGCATGGGGTCCCGTCACCAGGACGAGGGGTTCGGGGAGGACTGGGAGCTGCCTCCGGACCGCGCCTACTGCGAGACCTGTGCCGGGATCGCCGCCGTCATGTTCTCCTGGCGCCTGTACCTCGCCACGGGAGGGGTCGAGTACGCCGACTTCATCGAACGGGTCCTCTACAACGTGGTCGCGGCCTCACCCAGCGCCGACGGGCGCGCGTTCTTCTATTCCAACCCGCTGCACCAGCGGGAGCCCGGCGAATCCGCCATCAGCAGCGTGAACATGCGCGCCGAGGGCAGCACTCGGGCTCCCTGGTTCGATGTCTCATGCTGCCCGACCAATGTCGCCCGCACGCTGGCCTCCGTCGACAGCTGCTTCGCCGCGACCGACGAAGAGGCGCTGACGCTTCTGCAGTACGCCTCGGGAACGTACCGCTCACCCGCTCTGACCGTGGACGTACGTACCGAATACCCGGCCCACGGGGCCATCGCCGTCACCGTCCTCGACGCTGCGGAGGGTCCCGTCACCCTGCGGTTGCGCGTCCCCTCCTGGGCCGACGGAGCGGCGCTCACCGTCGGCAGCGAACCGGCACGCACCGTGGCGCCGGGGTGGAGCGAGGTGACCCGGACCTGGCAATCCGGAGACCAGGTGCTGCTGGACCTCCCGGTGGCCCCGCGGTTCTCCTGGCCGCACCCGCGTATCGATGCTGTCCGCGGCACAGTCGCCGTCGAGCGGGGACCGCTTGTCCTCGCCCTCGAGTCCGAAGACCTGCCAGACGGCTGGAACATCGATGACGTGCGCGTGCACCCGGGGGTACCACCTGAGCGCGCCGGTGACGGCGCGGCAGTGCGTGCCGCGCTCACCGCGTTGGGCGGCGCGGGTGGCCTTCCCTATTCCGCCGATCCCGTACCGGCACCTCCCACCTGTGAGAGCGCGTTGCGGCTGATCCCCTACCACCGCTGGGCAGAGCGAGGTCCCTCCACCATGAGGGTCTTCTTGCCCGCCCAGCACTGACCACGAGCACTCAAGACGAGACGAGACAGAGAGGTACTCGCCATGCACAGAACAGCACGACGACGACCAGGGGCGCCGTCACTGCGGCCCTGGCGACGACCGCACTGGTGACCTCGGCCATCCTCGGCCCTCTGGGGACAGGCGCTGCAGAGGCGACGCCACCGGCCCCGGAGCTCGAGTACGAGATGGACGGGATCAGCGAAGGGACTGTGGCCGACAGCTCTGGGAACGGGCATGACGGGACCCTCGTCGGGGACGTGGAGGAGACGACCGGCCCGGACGGGAGCGGAGCGATCCAGCTCACCGGGGGCATGTCGAACTCCCCGGAGGCGTGCTCAGCGACTCCGAGGACGTGACCGTGCAGACGCGGATGCGCTGGGACGGGGGCGAGGAGCCCTGGCAATGGATCTTCGCCCTCGGGAGCGATGACGAGCACTATCTCTTCGCTACGCCCTCCCACGCGGAGGATGCGATGCGCACTGCGGTGACCCGCTCCGGCGGTGGCGCTGAGTCGCAGCTCACCGGGTACGACGCGCTGCCTTCCGAGCGGTGGATGACTCTCACGGTGGTGCTCGACAGCGATGCGCAGATGCTGACGACTTACGTTGACGGAGCAGCGGTGAGCAGTGCCGCCACCGACGTGACGGCGCAGGAGCTCGTGAGCGCCGCCGCCGACAGCACCGGCATGATCGGCGCTTCCTTCTACCCGGATCCTCCGTTCCGGGGTGCGATCGACGACTTCCGCATCTATCGAGCCGCCCTCGACGAGAAACAGATCGCCGACTTCCAGGACGGAGAGGTCCCGGTGCTGCAGGAGCTGCAGCAGAGCACGCTGGAGGTCTCGACCACCGTCGGGGAGCAGCCCGTGCTGCCGGCCACACTCCCCGGCGCCTTCACGGATGGGATCACCCGGGACGTGGCGGTGGACTGGGACGACATCGACGAGGCACAGCTCGCGCAGCCCGGCGAGCTCACCGTGCACGGCACCACCGGTGAGCAGGAGGTGCATGCCGAAGTGCTCGTCAGCCGTGGCGAACTGCGCGTTGACCTCTCCCGCACCACGGGTGCGGTCAAGGGCGGCGCTTCCGGCCTGCTTTACGGGCTCTACGGCGAGGGCATGCCCACGGCGAACCTCGTCGAGGGAATGAACGTGCGTACGGTGGCCACGAAGGCGCAGGACGGCGCCCAGCACCCCGGCTCCGACGCCCTCGAGATCCTGCCGACGGTGGCCGAGGCCGACGGCGACGTCTACCTGCGCGTCACCGATTTCTACCGCGGCTTCCCGTACGAGTGGCCCGGGAGCACACCGGAGGAGAAGCTGACCGACTACCGCCGCGTGCTCGACGAGCAGCTGGACATGATCGATGAGCTGCCCGAGGACCAGCGCGCCCATCTGGTGATCGAGCCCTTCAACGAACCGGAGGGCAACATGTTCGGCACGGGGGAGTGGAGCCTCGACGGGACCTCGTGGCTCGATGACCCGGAGGACTTCTTCGCGGTATGGGACGAGACCTACCGCAGGATCAAGGAGCGTCACCCCGATGTCCGCGTCGCCGGCCCGGGCCTGAGCGTCCTCTATGACCAGATGCAGGGCTTTCTCGCTCACACCGTGGCCGAGGGCACGGTCCCCCAGATCATCACCTGGCACGAGCTGACGCACCCCCAGGGGATCCGCGACTCGGTCGAGACCTTCCGGAGCTGGGAGGCGGAGGCCTTCGGCGGCAGCGACTACGAGGGCACCGAGCTGCCCATCAACATCAACGAATACGCATTCAACTACCACACGTCCGTCCCGGGCCAGATGATCCAGTGGATCTCCGCGATCGAGGAGACCAAGGTCGACGCGATGATCGCGTTCTGGAACATCAACGGCAACCTCTCGGACTCCGCGGTCCAGGCGAACCGGGGCAACGGCCAGTGGTGGCTGTACAACGCCTATGCCGCGATGTCCGGAGACACCGTCGAGGTGACGGCGCCCTCGCCGGGGGAGAACTACACCCTGCAGGGAGTCGCTTCGCTGGACGAGAAGACCCGCGCCGCACGGGTGCTGCTCGGCGGCGCCGACGGCAGTGCCCCGCTCGACCTCGCGAACGTGCCACGAGAGGTCTTCGGCGATTCGGTGCGCGTGCAGGTGCGCGAGATCGCCTGGACCGGGCAGCTCGGGGACTCCGAGGGGCCGCTGCCGCTGTGGGACGGAGTCGTCCCCGTCGGCGAGGAAGGGACGGTGACCATCGATCTCGGGGCGGGGGACCTGCCGCCGATGAAGGAGTCCTCGGCCTATGAGCTCATCGTGACCCCCGGGGACGGCGCGGAGCCGCGCCCTGCCGAACCGCGATGGAACGCCTCTTATGAGGCGGAGGAGGCGACCTACGAGGGATCAGGCTTCAGCAGGAACGGGCCGGAGGGGTCGCCGGAGGACGTCTCGAAGTTCTACACCTCCGGCGGATACGACGTCGGCGGGCTGCGCACAGGCTCCGACGGTGCGCTGACCTTCGAGGTCGAGGTTCCCGAGGACGGCACCTACGACCTGTCGGTCTTCGCCAACAGCCTCAACACGGCCGAGGCGGTCCAGGAGCAGGGGCCCACCAATGTGTTCCTCAGCGTCGACGGGGAGGCGGAGCAGGAGCTGCATCTTCCGCTCGCCTACAAGTGGGTGGTGTGGGACCACACCGACACCACCGTCGACCTCACCGCGGGCACCCACAGGATCCGTCTCGCGGCGAACAGTCTGGACGGCAGCGGGACGACCCAGGGCGATGCGATCATCGACCGGATCACCCTGAGCCGAGCCGCTCCGGCGGACCAGCCCCGGATCTACGAGGCCGAGCACGCCGTCCATGACGGCGCCGTCAGCGCGGAGGGCACGGGCGAGGTCTCCCTCGCCGAACAGGAGACGGCCACCTTCTGGGTGTACGGGAGCTCTGACGACGAGGCGACGTTGAGCGTCCTCGGCTCCGGAAGCGGCTCCGTGACTCTCAACGGCGAGGAGGTCCTCGACCTCGGCGAGGCCACCGCCGCGGCGGTGCACCTCGAAGGAGGCATCAACAAGGTCGTCGTCAGCGGCGAGGCCGCGATCGACGCCCTCGAGGTGGGGCCGGGCTCCGAGGAGCTCGAACGCACCGAGCTGCAGGCCGAGGAGGCGGCGGTGAGCGGCGAGGCCCAGGTCGTCGAACGCTCCCTGGCGGAGGGCGGGCTCGCCGTCGAGGGCATCGGAGGGGAGCCCGGCAACGACAACGCGGTCACCTTCACCGTCGACGCCGAGAGCGCCGGCCGGCATGCGGTCGTGGTCCGCTTCTCCAACCCGGAACAGGCACCGGCGAGCCACTACAACCCGAACCCGATGGCGAGGAACGCCCTGATCAGCGTCAACGGCGGGGAGCCGAGCAGCATTCTGTTCGTCCCCACCTTCCACGCCGACAACTTCTGGGAGCGGACGGTCTATGTCGATCTCGAGGAGGGGGAGAACACGATCCGGATCGGCGCAGAGGAGATCACCAACTTCTCCGGTGATGGCCATATCGCCGACATCTGGCCGGACTACCCGTGGCTCCGCTCCGACCAGGGACCGAACCTGGATCGGATCTCCATCTCGCCGACGCACGCATCGCTGCCCGCAGCGACGGATCCCGGAGAGGAGGAACCCGGAGATGGCGAGGAGCCGGGAGACGGCGAGGCCGGTGGTGAGGAGCCGGGAGACGGCGACGCCGGCGAACCGGGCGACGATTCATCGAGTGAGGACCTGGCCCCCACCGACCCCGGTGAGGAGCAGCACGGCGACGGGCAGGCCTCGGCGACCACACCGCCCGCCGCAGGGAACGGTGACGGGTCTTCCGGGGCAGGCGGCTCCAACGGCACCGATGCTGAGACGGACGCCGCTGCCGAGGACGGGTCGTCACGGGGTGCGCTCGCGCGGACGGGCATCGCGGCAACAGCGGTGCTGTCCCTCGCCCTCGGGCTGCTCGTGGTCGGCGCCGTGGTGAGGTGGCGAGCCGGCCGGGCACAGCGATGAGAGCTGTGGGCGACGGGTAGGTCGCGGGGCGTTCCCCGCCCTTCCCGTCGCCCGATGCGGTGGGCCTGACCGGAACCGCCGCGTCAGGCCTCCGGCCCCACCCCGCTGAGCCGGTACGCCTCCTTGAGGATCTCCAGCGACGCCATCGCCTCGCCGGGGCCGATC
>CAZHSL010000059.1:0-10849 GCA_964535185.1 uncultured Corynebacterium sp. | reverse complement strand
CCTCGGTGATGCGGCGCAGCGCCTCGCCGAGGTTCGTCGCCCCGCACACGAAGGGCACGGTGAAGCGGTGCTTGTCGATGTGGTGGACGTAGTCGGCGGGGGAGAGCACCTCGGACTCGTCGATGTAGTCCACCCCCAGCTCCTGCAGCACCTGCGCCTCGACGAAGTGACCGATGCGGGCCTTGGCCATGACCGGGATGGAGACCGCCTCGATGATCCCGTCGATCATGTCCGGATCGCTCATGCGGGAGACGCCGCCCTGGGCGCGGATGTCCGCCGGGACCCGCTCGAGCGCCATCACGGCGACCGCGCCGGCGTCCTCGGCGATCCTCGCCTGCTCGGGGGTGACGACGTCCATGATGACGCCGCCCTTCATCGTCTCGGCCAGGCCGTGCTCGACGGTGCCGGTGCCGGTGGGAGGGGTGGGTGCAGCAGTGCTCATGGGGTGTCCTCGTGTCGCTCGCGCGGCGCGGGCCGACGGTCCTGCCGCGTCGACCCTCCCTGCACCACATTGGCCTAGGCCAATAAGGTAGCACGCGGGAGCGGGCGGTCGGACGAGCGTCCGGACCAGGTGGGGCGAGCCGTCGGGCCGGAGGCTTCTCGTGAGCCCGCGGAGCCGCCCTACACTCGAGCGCGTGGAGACCCCCTCGGCCGCGCGGATCGCCGGCGCCACCGCTGCGGAGATCGCCGGCAGCGTGCGCGCGCTCGTCGAGCGCGGCGAACTCGCCCCCGGCGACCCGCTCCCGCCGGTGCGCGCCCTCGCCGAGCAGCTCGGCGTGAACCGCAACACCGCCGTGGCCGCCTACCGCCGCCTCGCCCGCGACGGCGCCGTGATCGCGCAGGGCCGCGCCGGCACCCGTGTCGCCGACCCCCGCGCCGTCGCACAGGAGGGCTTCGCCCCCGCGGACGCCCTCACGAACCCCGCCGCCCGTGCCGGGGCCGACGGGCGCGTCCCCGCGGGAACGCTCCGCGACCTCGGCACCGGCAACCCCGACCCCGCTCTCATCCCCGATCTCGCACCCGCGCTCGCCGGCGCCGTCGGCCGCCCCGTGCTCTACGGCGAGCCCGTGATCGACCCCGGCTTCGAGGCCTGGGCGCGGGACTGGGTCACCCCCGACGTGCCGGACGGCGGTGCCGTGCAGCTCACCCTGACCAGCGGCGCGGTCGATGCGATCGAGCGCCTGCTGGCCCAGGCCCTCGTGCGCGACGATGCCGTTGCCCTCGAGGACCCGTGCTTCCTGGCGAGCATCCAGACCGTCCGCCATGCCGGCTACCGGGCCCTGCCCGTCCCCGTCGACGAGGAGGGGATGACCCCGGCCGGGCTCCGCGCCGCGCTCGAGGCCGGAGCACGGGCCGTGGTCCTCACGCCCCGCGCCCAGAACCCCACCGGCGCCTCGCTCACCGCGCAACGCGCCCGTGACCTGCAGGAGGTGCTCGGCGCGCACCCCTACGTGCTCGTCGTCCTCGACGACCACTACTCCTTCCTCTCACGCCGCCCCCTCCGCTCGCCGCTCCCGCCGGGCCACCGCCGCTGGGCGCTCGTGCGCTCGGTCTCGAAGTTCCTCGGTCCGGACCTGTGCCTCGCGGTCACCGCGACCGACCCGGAGACCGGGGACCGGCTCGCACTGCGGCTCAGCCCCGGCACCACCTGGGTCAGCCACCTGCTCCAGCGCCTCGCCCACGGCGTGCTCGCCGACCCCGGCGCGCGGGACCTCATCGAACGGGCGGGGGAGCACTACGCCGCGCGGAACGCCGAGGTCGCGGGGCTGCTGGCCGCGCACGGGATCGAGGTCGCCCCGGCCGACGGGATGAGCCTGTGGGTGCCGCTGCCGTGCGCCGCGGAGCCGGTCGCCGCCGGACTCGCCCGACGGGGCTGGCACGTGCGGACCGGCGAGGAGTTCCGCCTCGCACCGGGCGCGGAGCCCTCCCGGCACCTGCGCCTGACCCTGCACGACCTGGACGAGGAGGCGTCGCGGCGCCTCGCGGCGGACCTCGCCTTGGCGGTGAGCGAAGTCACACGCTAAGGTGCGGTCATGCTCGACTCGCTCACGCGCGTGCGTCTGTCCGCCATGATGTTCCTCGAGTTCTTCGTGTGGGGCGCATGGTTCGTCACCCTGGGCACGTACCTCGCCGCGGACCTCGGCGCGAGCGGCAGCCAGATCGCGCTCGCCTTCCTCACCCAGTCCCTCGGCGCTATCCTCGCGCCGTTCATCGTGGGCCTGATCGCCGATCGCTTCTTCGCCGCTCAGCGCATCCTCGGGGTGCTGCACCTGTTCAGCGCCGCGATGCTGTTCCTCGCCGGGCGACAGGAGGACTTCGGCGCGTTCTTCGTGTTCGCGCTGCTGGCGATGGTCTCCTTCATGCCCACGCTCGCGCTGGCCAACTCGATCTCGTTCCGGCGCATGCGCAGTCCCGAGACGCAGTTCCCGAGCGTGCGCGTGTTCGGCACGATCGGCTGGATCGTGGCGGGCCTGCTGATCGGCTGGCTCGGCTGGGAGGCCGGCGGCGCGCTCGCGAACACCTTCGTGATGGCGGCGATCGGCTCGGCACTGCTGGGGATCTACGCCTTCACGCTGCCGCACACCCCGCCCGAGCAGACCGACGGGCCGCCCACGGTGCGCGACATCCTGGGCCTGGACGCCCTCGCGCTGCTGAGGAGCCGCTCCTACCTGGTCTTCTTCATCGCCTCGATCCTGATCTGCATCCCGCTGGCGTTCTACTACAACTTCACCAACCTCTACCTCAACGAGATCGGGGTGCCGGGGGCCGCGGCGGTGCAGTCGCTGGGCCAGGTCTCGGAGGCGCTGTTCCTGCTGATCATGCCGCTGATGCTGAAGAAGCTCGGCTTCAAGCGCACCCTGCTGATCGGGATGCTCGCCTGGGCCGCCCGCTACACGCTGTTCGCCTTCGGCGACGCCGGCTCCCTGATCTGGCTGGTGGTGCTGGGGCTCGTCCTGCACGGCGTCTGCTACGACTTCTTCTTCGTCGCCGGGCAGATCTACACCGATCGCTTCGCCCCCGCGAAGGTGCGCTCCGCCGCGCAGGGCCTGATCTCGCTGGCCACCTACGGCGTGGGCCTGCTGATCGGCTCGCTCATCTCCGGCCCCATCGTCGACGCCTTCCTCGCCGCCGACGGCACGCACGACTGGCTGATCATCTGGCTTATCCCCGCCGCGCTCGCGGTGCTGGTCACGGTGTTCTTCGCGTCCCTGTTCCGGGAGCAGTCGGTGCAGGAGCCGATCGACGCCGCGGTGTGAGCGGCGGCCGGGCCCACCGGTTCAGAGCTCCCGGAGCACCCTGGCCGGGTTGCCCACTGCGACGACGTTCGCGGGCACGTCCCGTGTGACCACGGCCGACGCGCCGATCACCCCTTCGCCTCCACCTACTCGGTGTTCGCGATCCTCCGCGCCGCACCGAACCTGACCATCGTGGACCCCTGCGACGCGATCGACATCCAGCAGGCCGTCCCGCAGCTGGCCGCCGCCGACGGGCCCACCTACACGCGCCTGCTGCGCGGCAGGGTGCCCGCCGTGCTCGACGAGTACGACTACAGCTTCGAGCTCGGGAAGGCGAAGCTGCTGCGGGACGGGGCCGACGTCCTGTTCGTCTCCAGCGGCCTGATGACCGAGCGGGTGCTCGAGGCCGCGCAGGCGCTCGAGGAGGACGGCGTCGGCGCGGCCGTGCTGCACAGCCCGACGATCAAGCCCTTCGACGAGGAGGCCCTGCTGGCCCAGCTCGGCAAGGGCCGCCTGGTGCTCACCGCGGAGAACCACTCGGTGGTGGGCGGACTGTTCGACACCGTGGCCCGGACCATGGCCCTGCACGGCGTCGGCGAGAAGGTCACCCCGATCGCTCTGCCCGACGCCTTCCTCGAGGCGGGAGCGCTGCCCACGCTGAACGACCGCTACGGCGTCAGCACCGGAGCGATCGTGCAGCGCGTGCGCGGGATGCTGTGAGCCGGCGCGTCGTCCCGTGACGGGGCGACGGCGCTGCCCGACGCTGTGCGGACAGGGCGCGGGCCTCTATTCCACAAGGAGGTTGCATAAAGCGTCGGTGCTGGTAGCGTGCTCTCATGCATGGCACGGCGGCCGCACGGCGGTCGCACCGTCGAGCGCCCCGTCCACGGCGCCGACGCCCTCCCCGAGGAAGGACCGCTCGCGCATGACCACCTCCCCGCACCCCGGGACCGCCGCGCCGTCGGCCGCCCCGACGCCGTTGCGCGTCGGCATCGTCGGCACAGGCGGGATCTCCCGCGCCCACCTGCCGGGCTGGACCGAGCTCGGCGCCGAGCTGCACTGCTACAGCCTCTCCGGGGCCGAGCAGTTCGCTGCCGAGTCCGGCGCCACCGCGCACGGCACCCTCGAGGAGCTGCTGGCCGCGGTCGACGTGGTCGACGTCTGCGTCCCCACCCCGGCGCATCCCGAGATCGTCCGCGCGGCGCTGGACGCCGACAAGGACGTGATCTGCGAGAAGCCGCTCGCGCTGGACCCGGCCGAGGCCCGCGACCTGGTCGCGCACGCCGAGCGTGCGGGCCGGACGCTGTTCCCCGCCCACGTGGTGCGGTTCTTCCCGCAGTACGCGGCCGCCAAGCGGGCGATCGACACCGGCGCCGTGGGGCAGCTCGCGGTGCTCCGCTTCGAGCGCACCGGCTCGCTGCCGGACCGCTCCTGGTACGCCGACGACGATCTCTCCGGCGGCATCGTCGTGGACCAGATGATCCACGACATCGACCAGGCGCTGTGGATGGCGGGCCCCGTCGAGCGGGTCTACGCCCAGCAGTCGATCGCGAGCTCCGACACCGCGGTGCGCACCGCCCACGTGGTGCTCACCCACCGCTCCGGCGCGATCAGCCACTGCCGCGGGTTCTGGGGCCCGGAGGGCACGCAGTTCCGGTACACCTTCGACCTCGCCGGCGACGGCGGCCTGCTGCAGTACGACAGCGCCGGCGACCCCGGCGTCGTGTTCGACGCGGTCGCCTCCGCCCGCCACGCCGCCGGGGACGGCTTCCTGCCGGACGTCTCCACGATGCGGGACCCCTACGCCGCCGAGATCGTCGAGTTCGCGGCCGCGCTCGCCGGCGGCACCCCCTCCCGCGTGGACGCGGCCGACGGCGCGCTCGCCGTGGAGGTCGCCCACGCCGCCCTCGAGTCCCTGCGCACCGGACGGAGCATCACATGCTGACCGCAGACCCCACCGCCCACCACGCCCCGCTCAAGGTCGCGCTGATGAGCTGCGCGCACACCCACGCCGGCTCCTACGCCGCACTGCTCGAGGCCCGGGCCGACGTCGACCTGGTGGTCGCCGATCCCGACGGCTACGACGACGTGCGCGGCGTGCGCGTGGTCCCCTCCTACGAGGAGGCCTGGAACGCCTGGCCCGAGGGACCCGACGCGATCGTCGTGACCAGCGCCAACGCCCACCACAAGGACCTCGTGCTGGAGGCCGCCCGCCGCGGCGTGCACGTGCTGTGCGAGAAGCCCCTGGCCACCACCGTCGCCGACGCCGAGGAGATGGTCGCCGCCTGCCGCGAGGCCGACGTGGTGCTGATGACCGCGTTCCCGGTGCACTTCTCGCCGGCCGTCGAGTCGCTGCGGTCTGCGCTCGCCGACGGCGCCCTCGGCGAGGTGATCGGGCTGACCGGCACCAACAACGGCAAGCTCCCCACCGCCCGGGACTGGTTCACCGACGTCGACCTCGCCGGCGGCGGCGCGATGGTGGACCACACCGTCCACCTCGCCGAGATCCTCGACTCGGCCCTCGGCGCGCCCGCCACCGTCCACGCCACCACCAACCGCATCCTCCACGCCGACCGGGCGGGCGAGGGCGCCGAGACCGGCGGCCTGGTCACGCTCACCTACGACTCCGGCCTGGTGGCGACCATCGACTGCTCCTGGTCCCTGCCGAACGACGCCCCCACCTGGGGCGGGCTGCGCCTGCAGGCGCTCGGCACCGGCGGGCAGGTGCAGATCGACGCCTTCGCCCAGCACGTGGGCGGGCCCGGGCGCTGGCTGCCCTACGGCAGCGATCTGGACGCCCTGCTGCTCGAGGCCTTCCTCGGCGCCGTGCGGGAGGGTCGGGCCGTCGACCCCACCGGCGAGGTGGGGCTGCGCACCGTCCGCGTGGTCGCCGCGGCCCAGGAGTCCGTGCGCACCGGTCAGCCGGTCGCGCTCGCGGAGGTCTGAGCGACGCCGAGCCGGCGTGAGCTGCCGCCGGGAACCGATGCCGGCGGCAGCTCACGCCGGCGCGCGCCCGGGCCGCGCCCGCACCGCCCGGCGGGCCCGCGGCCCTCGGCTCAGCGCGCCAGGTCGCGCTCGAGCACGGGCGCGAGGCGGAAGGGGATCAGCTCGCCCATCGCCAGCGAGGTGTCGGTGCGGATCACGCCCTCGCAGCCCAGCACCAGCTTGTTGACCCGGTAGAGGTCGTCCGTGTCGCGGCACACGCAGCGCACCAGGATGTCGTTCAGCCCGCTGAGGCCGTGGACCTGCACCACCTCGGGGATCTCCCGCAGCTGCGCGATCACGTGCTCGAGGCGCGGCTGATCCACCTGCGTCTCCATGAACGCGGTCAGCGGGTACCCCAGCGATGCGGCGTGCAGGCGCCGGTCGTAGCCCTGCAGCGCCTGCCCCGCCTCGAGCGCGGCCAGGCGCGACTGCACGGTGTTCCGGGACAGCCCCAGCCGCTCCGCGAGGGAGACGATCGTGGAGCGGGGATTCTCCGTCATGGCCAGCAGCAAGCGGCGGTCCGTGTCATCAACTGTGCGCATACTGCCCAATTCTACGGCAACGTAACCTCCGAAGTTGCGCATTCTGCTGAAATGCGCCGGGTTTCGTTGTGCGCTGTGCACTCCGGACGTAACGTGGATCACGACGACGACGTCACGGCGCCCACCCGGTGCGGACGTCCCATGCGCTCACGAGGCGCTGCGGATTCTGGAGGTCCGAATGCTGACGACCACGTCCTCCCCCGACCACGACCTGGTCGCTGGACTCGACAAGCCACTGCACGTCCTCCGCGCGGACGGCACCCGACGCCCGGAACCGCTCCTGGACCCGCTGCTGCGCGACGCGGACCGGGAGCTGCTCACGGGCCTGTACCTGGACATGGCCGTGGTCCGGGCGATCGACGACGAGGCCGTCGCCCTGCAGCGCCAGGGCGAGCTGGGCCTGTGGCCCCCGCTGCGCGGTCAGGAGGCCGCCCAGATCGGCCTGGGCCGGGCCCTGCCGGAGACCGACTTCCTGTTCACCTCCTACCGGGAGAACGCCCTGGCCTGGTGCCGTGGGGTGGAGCCGGGGGAGATGCTGTCCGTCTGGCGCGGGACCACCCTGTCCGGCTGGGACCCCTTCGCCCGGCACATGGCCACCCCACAGGTGATCATCGGCGCCCAGGCCCACCACGCCGTCGGCTACGCGATGGCCGCGCAGGCGCAGGGCGAGGACGACATCGCCGTGACCTGCTTCGGGGACGGCGCCCTCAGCCAGGGCGACGTCAACGAGGCGATGGTCTTCGCCGCCTCGTTCCACGCCCCGGTGCTCTTCTTCTGCCAGAACAACCACTACGCGATCTCCGAGCCGGTCGACGTGCAGGCCACCATGCCCATCGCGCTGCGGCCCACCGGGTTCGGGATCCCCTCCCTGCGGGTCGACGGCAACGACGTGCTCGCGGTGCGGGCCGCCTCCCTGTACGCGTCCCGCCACCTCCGCTCCGGCAAGGGGCCGATGTTCATCGAGGCCGTCACCTACCGCCTCGGCCCCCACACCACGAGCGACGACCCCACCCGCTACCGCGATGAGAGGGAGCTCGAGCGGTGGCGGCGTCGCTGCCCCCTGGGTCGCGTGGAGCGCCATCTCGAGCAGCTCGGCGCCTCCGTCGAGGAGGTGCGCGCCGAGGCGGAGCGCCGCAGCCGGGAGGCCACCACCGCGATGCAGGAGGCCGTGGCGGCGCTGCCCTCCCCGGCGCCGGAGAGCATGTTCGAGAACGTGCTGTCCACCGAGCACCCGGGCCTGGTCCGGCAGCGCGAGGAGTTCCGCGCCTTCACCGCCTCCCTCGCCCCCGAGCAGACGGAGGGATCCGCCGCATGACGACCACGACGACCATGGCCGCGGCGCTGAACGCCGCGCTGCGCGACTGCCTCGGGGCGAGCGAGGACGTGGTGCTCATCGGCGAGGACATCGGCACCCTCGGCGGCGTCTTCCGCATCACCGACGGGCTGAAGGACAGCTTCGGCCCGGCCCGGGTGATCGACTCGCCGCTGGCGGAGTCCGGGATCATCGGCACCTCGGTGGGCATGGCCTACCGCGGCATGCGCCCGGTGTGCGAGATCCAGTTCGACGGCTTCGTCTACCCGGGCTTCGACCAGATCGTCGCCCAGGTCTCCCGCCTGCACTACCGCACCGGCGGACTGGTGAGGATGCCGCTGACCATCCGGATCCCCTTCGGAGGCGGGATCGGCGCCGTCGAGCACCACTCGGAGAGCCCCGAGGCGTACTTCGCCCACACCCCCGGACTGCGCGTGGTCACCGTCGCGGACCCGCAGGACGCCTACTCCACGATGCGCGCCGCGATCGAGTGCGACGACCCGGTGATGGTGCTCGAGCCGAAGCGGCGCTACTGGTCCAAGGGCGAGGTCGACACCTCCGTCACCGCCGACCTCTCCTCCGCGCGGGTGCTGCGCGAGGGGAGGGACGCGACCCTCGTCGCCTACGGCCCGCTGGTGGTGACCGCGCTCGAGGCGGCGGTCGCCGCGGAGGACGACGGCATCGACCTCGAGGTGATCGACCTGCGCTCCCTGGCACCGCTGGACCGGGAGACGGTCGCCGCGAGCGTGCGCCGCACGGGCCGGCTGGTGGTCGCCCACGAGGCGCCCGGCACCGTCTCGCTCGCCTCGGAGGTGATCACCTGCGCGATCGAGGACTGCTTCGACCACCTCGAGGCCGCCCCCGAACGGGTGACCGGCTACGACACCCCCTACCCGCCGGCCGCGCTGGAGGACCACTTCCTGCCCGGCCTCGACCGGATCCTGGACGCCGTGGACCGCACGCTGGGCCGGCGCAGCTCGAGGGAGGCCGCGTGATGACCGACTTCATGCTCCCCGACCTGGGAGAGGGCCTCACCGAGGCGACGATCGTGACCTGGAACGTCGCCGTGGGCGACGTGGTCACCCGCAATCAGGCGATCGCGGAGGTGGAGACCGCCAAGGCGCTCGTGGAGCTGCCCAGCCCGCGCGCCGGGAGCGTCACCGCCCTGCACGCCGCCGAGGGGGAGACCCTCGCCGTCGGCGCGCCGCTGATCGGGATCGAGGTGGAGGCAGCGGGCGGGGCCGACGGGGGAGGCCCGGCGGCCGGCTCCGGTGCTGACGACGCCGCCTCGCCGGCGCCCGATGCGGAGGCCGCGCAGCCCGCCCCGCAGCGCCAGCAGGTGCTGGTCGGGTACGGGCCGATGCTGCCCGGCACGGGGCGGCCCCGCCGTCGGCCGCGCTCCTTCGAGACCGTCCCCTACGTGGGCCGCAGCGCGGAGGAGGCCGCCCGCCCCACGCCGAAGGCGATGCCGCCCGTGCGCCGGCACGCCCGTGACCTGGGCGTGGACCTCGCGACCGTGGAGGGGACCGGCCCCGGCGGCCGGATCCTGCGCGGCGACGTCGACGCCTGCGCGCACGGCGGACGGAAGGACCACGGCGGCGCCCGCGGCGGGATGGGCTCCACCCGGCAGCCCGTCACGGGTCTGCGCCGCGAGACCGCCCGGGCGATGTCCGCCTCCGCGTTCACCGCCCCGCACGCCTCCGTCCACACCACGATCGACGTCACCGACACCCTCGAGAGGCTGCGCCGCACCGACCGGGACGGGCGCAGGACGTCCTTCCTCGCCGCGGTGTGCCGGGCCATCGTGCCGGCCGCCGCGAGGACCCCGTCGGCCAACGCGCGCTTCGACGCCGATGCGGGCGAGATCGAGCTGTTCGAGCAGGTCTCCCTGGGCGTCGCCGTCGCCACCGAGCGCGGCCTGGTGGTCGCGACCGTGCCCGGCGCGGACGCCCTCGACGGGGCGACGCTCACCGAGCGGATCGCCGAACAGGCCGGGAAGGCCCGCGAGGGCGCTCTCGCACCGGCCGAGCTCACCGGCTCCACGCTCACCGTCACCAACGTCGGCGTGTTCGGGGTCGAGGGCGGGGTGCCGATCCTCAACCCCGGCCAGAGCACGATCCTCGCGATCGGCGCGCTGCGCACCCAGCCGTGGGAGCACCGCGGCGAGATGGCCCTGCGCACCGTCGTCACGCTCACGGTCTCCTTCGACCACCGGGTGCTCGACGGGGCGGAGGCCTCGAGGTACCTCATGGACATCGCCGATGTCCTCTCCGACCCCGCGATCCTGCTGACGAGGTAGCCCATGGACGTCCTGCGCACCGCCGTCCCCGCGGACGGCGCCGCCGCCGACCGTGCCGCCGCGATGGAGGCCCTGGTCAGCCGGCTGCGGTGCCGTCTGGCGGCTGCGGCCGACGGCGGCTCCGCCTCCGCGCGCGAGAAGCACCGCGCCCGCGGCAAGCTGCTGGCCCGGGACCGCATCGACCGGCTGCTCGACCCCGGCTCGCCGTTCCTGGAGATCGCGCCGCTGGCCGCCGAGGGCATGTACGACGGGGCCGCGCCGGGCGCCGGGGTGGTCGCCGGGATCGGGCTGATCCACGGGCGCCGCTGCCTGGTGCTGGCCAACGACGCGACCGTCAAGGGCGGCACCTACTTCCCGATGACGGTGAAGAAGCACCTGCGCGCCCAGGAGATCGCCCAGGAGAACCGACTGCCCTGCGTGTACCTGGTCGACTCCGGCGGCGCCTACCTGCCCATGCAGGACGAGGTGTTCCCCG
>CAZHSL010000058.1:0-10910 GCA_964535185.1 uncultured Corynebacterium sp. | reverse complement strand
CTCCACGAGAGTGCCCTCCAGCTGGGGGAGCGCTGCGAGGAGCGCCTGCCTGATCCGGTCGCGTTGCAGGACGGTCCCGGCGGCATCGAGGGTGTCATGGGTGGGGAACATGGAGGACTCCGAGAGATCGGCGTGGAGGGGCCCGTGGCCCCTGCGGTCATGCCCTCAGCCTCTCTCACGGCTGCGACACTCCGGGGGCAGCGCAGGACGCTGGCGACGTGCGGCACCGCCCTGGTGTTCATCCTGACGGCGGCACATGTTGGCCCGGCATCCGTCGCGTGCGGTCTCAGGGAGCTGGATGCGGACCGGGTAGGGACGGGTTCGGCTTCTGCTGTCAGGACCTCTTGGACACTGGTGATATGGCACAGCGACGTGAGAACCATCCGGGCCAGCGGCACGGCCGCGGTCGGGGAACAGCGACGTCGCGGACGAAGAAGCAGTTCGTCCGCGTGGAGGGTGAACGCCGTCTGCGCTGGATCCACGATGAGGACGACTGGCAGCACGTGCATCGCACCGGTAGGCGATTGGTCTGTCCCGACTCGGAGTGCACCCAGCGCCTCAAGGCGAACCAGAACCGCCACGGCACTCGATATCTGAGCAACTGCGGCGACAGCTCGGGGTGCCCCCACTTCGTCCCGGAAGGCGGCGGCGGGCTGATGACCGATGAGCACCTGTGGTTGCAGGGCGTGCTCCGCGCGATGTGCCTCCGGCTTGGGTTCGACGCGGAGCTCGAGGTGGGCGTGGCGGGTGCCCGCGTGGACCTGCGAGTAGAGGGAAAGGACGATGTCTTCGCCTTCGAGGTGCAGCGGGTCTCGACGGATTTCACGTCGCGTCGCGCCGCGCGGGAGCAGGCCGGAATGCGAACTCTGTGGTTTCTGCCGGAGTCTGACCGGCAGAAGAACACGGGTGCGCGGTCGGACCCCCTCTTCTCGGAGCCGTGCGTGCGCTTGGGATGCCGCGACGGCCCTGGGCCCGGGTCGAACGTCATGACTGTGGAGGACTTGCGGCAGAGCGTATGGACATACCCCGCGAAGGCTCGGGTGCATCTCGGCGCAGGCGTCACGATCGGCCGGCTGGCTCCGGACCGATTGTCCTTCGACTCCGGCTGGCTGCCGCTGGAGAGGTTCGTGTCGGAGGTCCTTGAGGGCAGCCGACGGTGGTACCCGCAGAGGGTGATCCGCGGCAAGAAGGGCGGCACCTGGGCAGGTTGGCTCTTGACCGAGGACGTTCGGCAGTACCGGAACGCAGTCGCAGAAGCGAAGGAGGAGCGACGCCGCCGGGAGGAGGCTGCATGTGAAGCCGAAAGTACGCGGATTCGCCGGGAGCGGGAGAAAGCGGCTGAGGCATCGGTGAAGGAGACGGTGGAGCCGGAAGCTCCCACCGCTGGGGTCGGGGCAGGGGAGGGTCGGGACGCGCAAGAGGACACGCAGCAGGCGAAACCGTCCGCAATAGTGCATGGCGACCCTACGGTGGGCGCCGATAAGGCGTCGGTGTCCAGCTCTGACCCTGCCCGTCCCGATCGCCAGGGCTCCTGGTGGGCACGGCTGTGGAGTTTCCTCGTGGGCTGAGAGAACAGCCGCAGCTGTGAGCGCTGCATCGCGCCGCCTGCCCGAGTGCTGGTCAGAAGGAGGACTACCAGAGCCGGCAAGAACGTGGTCGGCAACCCGATCGCGCCGGCGCCGGCCACTGCCGCTGCGGTGCACATCGAGACCACCACCAGGAATCCGATGCGGGCGCGGTCGGGATCGATGCCCAGGCCGTGGGCGGTCTCGTCGCAGGCGCTGAGGGCGTCGAGGGTGGTGGAGAAGAAGGTCAGCACGGCGGCGCCGAGCACCGCGGCCGCCGCGGCGAGGACGAGGAACGCGTTCCACTGCGCGAGCGAGAGGGAGCCGAGCATCCAGAACATCACCGACCGGGAGCCCTCCGCGGAGTCGGAGGAGAAGATCAGCAGGTTCGTCGCCGCCGAGAGGGCGTAGCCGACCGCTACGCCGGACAGCAGCAGCCGCAGCGAGGTGACGCGTCCGCCGGTGCGGGCGATCAGGAATACCAGCAGCGCCGCCCCCAGCGCTCCGGCGAAGGCGAGCACTCCCTGCGCATAGTCGCCCAGCGCTGCGCCGACGCCGAACAGGATCGCCCCGGCGGCCCCGGTGGAGGCACCGCCGGAGATGCCCAGGATGTAGGGGTCGGCCAGCATGTTGAGCAGCAGCGCCTGCAGCGTCTCGCCGCAGATCGCCAGACAGGCGCCGACGGCCGCGCCCATCAGCACGCGGGGCAGGCGCACCGTCCAGACGATCGCGTCGGTGGCCGGGTCGGTGACGGTGGGCTGCGGTGAGAGCCACGCGGGAGCGCCGAGATGGTGGGTGAGAACCTGCCAGGTGGCGGCCGCGGGGATCGCGACGGGGCCGACGCCCATGGTCAGCACGAGGCTGGCCAGCACGGCGAGGGCGAGGCCGAGGAGCAGGAGAGCTGAGCGGCGGTCGCGGGCGCGGACGCCCAGGGAGTCCCGGGTGGGGCGAGCGGGGGAGTCCTCGGCGGGCCGCCGGGTGGCCGCCTCGGGCGGCTGCGGGGTGGGCGACGCGCTTCCATTCACTTGCACGACGGTACAAGTATTCCCGCCGCCTCGTCGCCTGCGTTCATTCGGGGTGATACACGCCTGGGAGATGCGCTGACCCCAGACGGTGCAGCAGCTCGTGGGCAAGGGCGCCGCTGATCTCGTAGCGAATCTCCCGGCCGACGCGCTCGGCACGCACCCAACCCGCCTCGCGCAGCAGGGCGAGGGCGTGGGAGGTGGTCGATTCCTGGGCTTCGATCGTGCGGGCGATATCCGTCGAGCGCACTCCGGGATGGGCATGGATGCAGAAGAGGATCTGGAGCCGGCGCGCATCGGAGAGCAGCGCCATCCGCGAGGCGAGCTGCTCGAAGTCGCCGGCGTCAGCTAGGAGTCCGCGGAGATCGTCGACCAGAGCCTTGTCGGTCTCAGCCGCAGCCGCAGCGGGAGTGCGGACATGGGCCGGGTGGTCGGGCACTGGCTGTCCTGGCGGGGAGCACATGGCGGCCACTGTAGATGTCGGTGCCGGGAGGCCATGAGCAGAACCGCTCGTTCCGGTCCGAGAGTCCCTCGGTCACGCGGAGCAGGCCACCCCTTCGCTGATCCGCAGGGCATTGGCAAGAATAGTGAGTACAGGGTTCACACCGCCGTTGGTGACGTGCGTGGACCCGTCGGCGACGACGATGTTGTCGTGCCCCCAGACCCGGCCTTCCGGGGTGACGACGGATGTGGCCGGGTCCGTGCCCATACGGCACGTACCAGCCTGATGCTGGCCGCCGCTGGGTGGAGTCGGGGTGCTCACCGGCGGCATCGCGCGGACTTTGGTGGCGCCCGCCGCGTCCAGCCAGGCCGCGGCGCGGTCGCTGAGCAGATCACGACCGCGAAGATCCTCCGGGTGCAGGCCACCTTCCAACCGCACCGTGGAACGGCCGACGCGATCGGGGCGGGTTCGGTCGATGGTCACCCGCGACCGGCTCGAGGTCACCTCCTGGACGGGTCCCATCACTCTGGCGAACCGCAGCATTGCCTGCTCCAGCGCCGGTGATCCCAGCGCCGTGCGTCCGTCGATCAGTCCGGTCTCGAAGAGGTAGCGCTGGGTGCTCGCCGGGGTCGGTACGAATTCGTTGGCCAGGATCCCCCCGCCGATGATCCCGTCATTGCCATGGCGGAACTCGGAGGTCGAGATGACGGGACCCGGGCCCCGCAGGTCGACGACCTCATCGGCGAACAGGGCCGACGCTCCTCCGTATACGTGGCCCTGCAGGTGGCGGCCCACCTGATCGGTGCGATTTCCCAAGCCTGCCGGATGGTTGTCGTCGGCGCTGTCCAGGAGCAGTCGTGCCGTCTCGATCGCTCCGGCGGCGAGCACTACCAGTCCGGTGGATATCGTCCGGCGCCAGATGCCCCCCTCTCCGTCACCGACGAGCTCGACGCCGCGCGCTTTGCCCCTACGCCCGACGAGGATGCGGGACACCTGGGTGCCAGGAAGCAGGGTGGTGTTCCCAGTCTCGAGCGCCGCGGGGAGAGTCGTATTGTGACTGCCGGCTCTGGCCCCGACGGGGCAGTCGAAGCCGACGCACTGGGAGCACTGGATGCAGGCCGCTCGTCCGCCGTACGGCCGGGTGTTGATCAGCAGGGGTACCGGCTGGGTGCTCACGCCGAGACGCCGGGCAGCCTGTTCCAGTCGGGAACTGATCGGCGACGGGGGGAGCGGTCCCATCGGCAGAGGCGCGCTGCGAGGCCCGTCCCACGGGCCCCGCGACGGCCCTCCACTGACTCCGAGCTGCTGTTCGATGCGGGTGTAGTACGGCTCGAGGTCGTCGTAGGTGATGGGCCAATCGGCCAGGCTGCTGCCTTCGGGAACCCCATAGGCGGAGGCCATGGCGAAGTCCCGCGGGGAGAATCGCCAAGCCTGGGCGCCGTAGACGCGGGTGCCCCCGCCGATGGTGACGGCATTGTTGTTCCATAGCGAGTTCGAGGCGCGCACGGTGCGCAGGTGATCGGCCGGAAACACCACTTGCCGTGCTTCGGATTCCTGGCCGGGCCCCGAATGGGGGAAGAAACCGGATGCAGCGCGCGGAGTGCGCAGGTGATCGGTCAGCAGGGAGGCGCGGTCGGGCAGAGTCCCACGCTCGATGACGAGCACGCGCCACCCGGCTTCCGCGAGAGTCCTCGCGGCCACGCCGCCGCCCGCACCCGACCCGACGACCACCGCGTCGTACTGCTTCTCGAGGTCACCGGGGCCCGCGAGATCTCGCGGGGAGATCCGCAGCGGCTCTAGTTGCGAGTCTGAGGGAGCCGACCACGTGCGCGCATGCGGGGCGAGCGTCGGGCCCACGCGATCGGTTCTCAGCCCGTGCTCGTAGAGCACGTCGCCGACGATCGCCCGCGCCGCGGAATCCCCGGCGCCATCCTCCTTCTCGGAGGCGAGGATCGATTGCCCCCAGAGTGGTTGGGAGGCGGCGAGCTCGAGGATGCGCGCGGTGAGATCGTCGATGAGCGAGCCCCGGGCCACCGCAGGGTCGAGGGCCCGAAGGACAAGGCGGCGTACTGCGGGATGGAGGTCACTGTCCGGCAAGCGAGCCTCCGATTCCGCCGACGCTGAAGTAGCGATTGAGGAACGCGAAGACCAGAACCGGCGGAATCATCATCACCACGGCGCTCGCCATCACAGGTCCCCAGTCGGTGGCGTTCTGCTGGAAGAAGGTCTGCAGCCCGATGGGGAGTGTGAAGTTCGTATCGGATCGGAGGAACACCAGCGCGATCAGATAGTCGTTCCAGGCCAACAGAAATGAGTAGATCGCGGTCGACAGCACCCCCGGTAGCGAGTTGCGCAGGATGATCCTCACGAATCCGCCCAGTACGGAGCATCCGTCGATCCATGCCGCCTCCTCGAGGGAGTCGGGAATCGAGTCGAAATAGGCAGCCATCATCCACGTCGCCACGGTGAGGGATGAGGCCACGTAGATCACGGTGATGCCGGTCAGGGAATCGACCATCCGGAGTTTCGTGAAGACCATGAACAGCGGGATCACGAAGATCACCACGGGCAGCGACTGGACCACGAAGATGCCCAGGGAGAACACCGAGACGGCGCGCGACCGGCCGCGGGAGATGACATACCCCGCCGGCGCGGCGACCACCACCGAGATCAAGGTCGCGGCAAGGGTGGACAGCAGACTGTTGCGGAGCCAGATGGGAAGGTTCGTGCCGGTCAGGACATGGCTGAAGGACTCCAGCGTGGGCCCTTGGGTGTCCGAGGCGACGAGCGGACGGAAAGCCAGCCCGACCACCACCAGGATGGGGATCAGGCAGATCACGGCGATGATCGCCAGAACGGCCGGTCGCCAGAGATCGGAGCGCCGGGCCGGTGGCCGCGCGCGCACGGCGGGGGGCATGGTGGCCATTGTCAGTCGGCCTTTCGGATGCTGCGGAAAAGAGCCAGGGAGATGCCGATCAGCGCCGCGGTCATGATGAACGCGACGGCGACGCCGTACCCGGGCTGGAAGGACTGGAACACGGACTGGTACGCGAGGACGACCAATGAGGTCGTCGCTCCGACGGGTCCTCCGCCGGTGAGCAGGAAGATCGTCGGGAAATCGTTGATGGTGAACATCGACATCAGCACCCAGCTGATGTACGTCGACTTCGCCGTCAGCGGCAGCGTGATGTATCGCAGTGCGGAGACGCGTCCAGCGCCGTCGACCCGCGCCGCCTCGTAGACGGTCCCGTCGATTCCTTCGAGCGCGGCGGACATCATGAGAAACATGAAGGGGAAGCTGATCCAGATCTTGAACAGGCAGACGATGGTGACCGCCATCGTCGGGTCAGCCAGGAAGAGCACGTCGGGCATGCCGAGCGCCGCGAAGAAGCGGGGCAGCGGGCTCGAGGCGGTCGCGACGAGCCAGTTCCAGCTCATCGACGTGACCACGACGGGTACCACCCACGGCAGGAGGAAGGTGACCTTGAGCGCGGTCCGTCCACGGAACGGGCGGCGGAAGGCAAGGGCGAGAGCGTATCCGACGACCCAGCTGCCCAGCACGCCGCACAGCGTGAACAGAACCGTGAAGCGGACGGCCTTCCAGAAGGTCGTATCACCGAGCACGGTCACGTAGTTCTCGAGACCGACGAAAGGCCCCTGGGCAATCAGCGAGCCGTCGTGGAGGGACTGCTGCGCCGCGTAGAGCACGGGATAAGCATTGACCGCCACCATAAGGACCAGCGCAGGGGCGGCGAGGGCGGTCATCGTGAGGGCGCGCTGGTGTCCTCTCATCGAGCGACTGCTGAGATCGGTTCCGGGCACGACGTGGTCAGACGAGCTTCTCGAGCTCGCCCTGCAGCGTTTCGAGCATTTGCTTCGAGCTCTGCTCTCCCTGAACCACCCGCTGCACGAAGGCTGCGGCAGCTTCGCCGCCATCGACCGAGTTCAGCGCTCCGAACGCGGCAGGTGCCTTCGCGCCGAGCGTCTTGCCGACCGGCTGCCACTCCTCGATGGCGACCACCGCGTTCGGATTCGAGGCGATCTTCTCGTTCGCCGCGAGCCGCTCGGTCACGGGCAGATCGATCATGACGTCCTGCAGCCAGAACTCGTCGGTTTGCGTGGCCCACCAGGCGGCGAACTGATCACTGGAGGTCTGGTCGGGAGTGTTCTCGTAGAGCATGATTGCATTGATGTAATAGATGGTGCCCTGCGAGCCGTTGGTGCTCGTCAGAGGGCTCATCACCTTCAGATCCGAGGAGACGGGGTCCTTCATGACCTTGTCGAAGCCGGTCTGTCCGAAGCCCATCGCGATGCGGCCGTCCGCCCAGTCGGAATCGAGATTGTCCGAGGTGTAGCTGGCGGCGCGGGGGTCGATGATCCCTTCGCCGACCATCTCGAGCACGAAGTCCAGGGCCTCGATGTTCTCGTCGCTGTCGGCATTCGGCTCGCCGTCCTCGGTGAACAGACCGCCGCCATTGTTGATGAAGAGTCCGAAGATGCTGTGCTGGGCGTCGGTGGTGCTACTGCTGGCGGCCATGCCGAAGCCGATCTTCCCTGCGGCCTTGAGCTTCTTGCCAGTGTCGAGGTATTCCTGCCAGGTCGTAGGGACGTCGGCTCCGGCCTCCTCGAGCATGGACTCCCGGTACCACAGGACTCGCAGGTCCAGGCCCCAGGGGATCCCGGCGTAGCCGTCGTCGGTCTTCATCGCCTCCAACAGGCCCGGCAGGAAGTCGGCTTTACCCTGCTCCTCAAGGATCGAGACCGCTCCATCGGCCGGGACGACGGCGCCGTCCTCCATGAAGTTGAAGGGCTGGAATGCTGCACCGGTCGAGACTGCAGGGCCGGTACCCGAGGCCACCGCGGAGGTGAAAGTCTGATACCAGTTGGCCCAGGGGATCGACTGGTACGTCGCCCCTAGAGCTTCCCCTTCCGGCGTGTAGCCGGCGGCGAGCTCCTTGGCGACGGCGGTGTAATCGCTTCCGGTTCCCCAGACCATATCCCAGAAGACCAGGTTCTCGTCGGATGAGGTGGGGGACCCGCTTCCTGAGCCACAGGCGGCGAGTGCTGCGCCGGCGGTGAGGGCGGTGGTGCCGGTCAGCAGCGATCGGCGGGTGATGGGGTGGTGGCGGTGCGTGGACATGTTCGCTCGTCTCCTTTGATGGCGGAACACCGGGCGCTGCGAACGCCGCGCAACCGGTTGCCTAAACTCTAGGAGGCGTGGGTCACGTCGTCAAGAGACGGTGGGGGATGGAGCCGAGACGGGGTGGATTCAGGCCGTCGAGGCGCGGGCGTGCAGGGTGGGATCGGCCGGAGGAGTGGACGTGCCGGGCTCGTCGGCGTAGACCTTGGCGAGCAGCCCGCGTGTCCACAGACGGCCGAGCCCGGCGATGTCGTGCTGGAGCGACGTGAGGGTCGGATCGCTCAGCAGGCAGAGGTCCGAGCCGAGCCATGAGACCACCGAGACGTCTCCGGGGACCGCGCGACCGGCAAGGCGCAGCTGGGCGATGGTCTCGATCGCGGCCAGCTCGTTGTCGACGACCACCGCGGTGAGGTCGTGGGCGCCCTGCATCGACACCGCTTCGCGTGCGATGTCCGTGGGACCGTGAGAGGTGCAGGCGGTGGTCACGGTGTCGAATCGGGTTCGCCAGGCGTCGAGCGCGTCCAGGCGACGCCGGGTGGCGACGAACTGAGCCGGCCCGCCGATCCAGCCGATCCGGCGGTGCCCCTTCTCCAGCAGGTGGCTCATGATCTCCCGGACCCCGGTCGACTCGTAGTCGGCTGCGCCGGCGGCCGCATCCGCGTCGGAGGGCTCAAAGTCGACCAGATCGGCCACCGTGGACATCGGGATGTCGCGCTGACGGAGAAAGGCGGTGCGAGGATCGTCGATCTCGAGATCGGGGAGCAGGATGCCGTCGACACGTCGCTCAGCGTGCCACTGCGAGTACACCTGCAGCTCGTCCTCCATGGTGTCTACGAGCTTGAGCACCAGGTTGTACGGCGTGCGGGACAGCTCCATCTGGACGCCGATCAGCTGATCCATGGCGAACGGGTCCACGGTCGAGGACTTCGGGGTCCGCCGCATCACCCATCCGATCGCACCGGATTGGGCACGCGAGAGGGACCGGGCCGTGGAGTTCGGCCGCCATCCGAGTTCGTGGGCGAGATCGCGCACGCGGCTTCGCGTCTCCTCCGAGACACCCGGCTTCCCGGACAGAGCTCTGGAGACAGCTGACTTGTTGACACCCGCCTTCCGTGCGAGGTCGGCGATGGTGACGCGATTTTTCGGCATACCCCAGTATGTCTGTGCATACGGCATGGCCGACGCAGGCGGCGAAGGCAGCGGGGAGCGGCCGACAGTTACGCTTCGGGATGCCCTGACCACTCATGCGCACGTGCTGAGGCAAAGGAGTCACCGATGACTGCCCCTTCCCCGCCCCGAGCCACGACGGCCCGCCCCCGGCGCGGTTCGTATGCGGCGACCCGTACCACCTCGATCACTCGGAGGTGAAGGATCCGCCGACGGGCTGGATCGCTTCCTCGAAGTTCTTCGGCCCGGGCCTGAACGTCTCGGCCTCCGTCGTCGGCGCCGGCGAGCTGATCACGGCCACCTCACTCGGTGCCGAGGCCGGGTTCGTGCTGCTGTGGCTGGTGTTCATCTCGACCATCGTCAAGGTGGCGGTGCAGGTGGAGATGGCCCGCTACGCGATCGTCACCGGTGAGGGCGCGATGGAGGGCTACAACCGCGTCCCGCCCCGGTTCGGCCGCATCAGCTGGGTCTTCGCGATGTGGGCACTGATGGCGATCAGCAAACTGGTCCAGACCGGCGGACTCATCGGCGGCATGGCCGCGGCCTTGTCGATCCTGCTGCCGCTGGGCTTCGGCCCTCTCTCCCCGGCGGCCATGACGATCTGGGGCATCGTAGTCACAGCCGCCGCGATCGCCACCCTGATCGCGAACCGCTACGGGCTGATCGAGAACGTCGCCACCTTCCTGACCATGGCGTTCGTGGTGGTCACGATCTTCGTGGTCATCGGCCTGCCCGTCAGCGAGTTCGCCTACAGCGGGGGCGACCTCGCCTCCGGCTTCAGCTTCCAGCTGCCGCTCGGCGCTCTCGGCATCGCCATGACCATGTTCGGCCTGACCGGCGTCGCCTCCGAGGAGATCACCGCCTACACCTACTGGTGCCTGGAAAAGGGCTACGCCCGCTGGTCAGGCCCCAACGACGGCTCAGAGGCCTACCGCCGCCGCGCCAACGGCTGGATCGCCGTGATGCGGAAGGACGCCATCGTCTCCTGGATCATCTACACCGTCTCCACGGCGGCGTTCTACATCCTCGGCGCAGCCGTGCTGAACCCGCAGGGCCTCGTGCCCGAGGGCAATGAGATGATCCGCACCCTCTCGGAGACCTTCAGCGGCGTCTTCGGCGAGACCGGCCGCATCGTCTTCCTCATCGGCGCGCTCGCGCCGCTCGGCTCGACGATCTGGGCGGCGATGGCGGTGTCATAGCGTCGAGGCAACACTCCCGGTCGGCGGGGGTCCGATCGGTGAGGTGCACGGGTGGCGCGAGTGGGGCTGACGTTCAGTGACAGGTCGGAGATCTCGACAGCGTCGAAAGCGGGCTGGTCCGTGCGGAGGATCGCTCGTCACCTGGGGCGATGTCCCTCGGTGATCTCCAGGGAACTCCACCGGAACTCGACGAAGACCCGCGGCTACCAGGCCGTGACCGCGGACGTGAGAGCGCAGCGTCGCCGGGCCCGTCCGCAGCAGCGGAAGGTTGCCAAGGACCCGGTGCTGCAGGCCAGGGTGGACGCGGACCTCGCCGCGTCCTAGGTGTAGTTGGTCATGACGTTGTCGACGCCGGCGTGGAGGCGTGAGGCCGGG
>CAZHSL010000057.1:0-11001 GCA_964535185.1 uncultured Corynebacterium sp. | reverse complement strand
GAGGTGCCCCAGGGTGAAGGGGTCGAACGAGCCGGGCAGGACGACGGTGCTCATGGCGCCACTCTAGTGCGCGGGGCTGGATGTCTCAGGTGAGCTCGAGGGTGACGTCGTGGCGGCCGTCCTCGTGGATGGTGCCGATGGTCAGGGTGCCGGTGAGCCCGGCGAGCGCGCCGGTGCCCGAGCCGGGGGCGATGACGTAGCTCAGCTCGGGCTCGCTTCCCGCCATGGTGCCGAGCTGCTGGAGGGTGACGGTGCCCTCGCGGCCCTCGAGCGTGCCCTCGAAGAGTTCGGTGGCGATGTAGGAGGCGTTGCCGGAGGCCGGGTCGCCGGCGGTGAGCATGACGCCGTGCGAGGTCCCCTCGAGCGCGCCGGTCCAGCTCTTGGACAGGTCGAAACGGTCGGCGGCGCCGGCGAGGGTCTCGCCGGGGGTCAGGGTGACGGTGAAGGTCGCGGCGGCTCTGTCGGTGCTGGTGTTCATGCCTCGAGTATCCGTGTCGGGTCGGCGCCGCGCTGGTACTCGCTCGCCAGCAGCGCGTAGGACATGCCGTCGAGCCAGCGGCCGCTGCGGTGCAGAGATTCCTCGCGGAACACTCCCTCGAGCCGTAGGCCGATCTTCTCCATGACGCGGCGTGAGGCGAGGTTCTCGGCGAAGCAGGCGGCCTCGATGCGACGCACGCCGAGCCCGTCGAAGGCGATGCGCACCAGCGCGGCCGCGAACTCGGTGCCCAGCCCCCTGCCCTGCACCGCCGGGTCGAGGACCCATCCGAGCTCGGCCTGCTGCCCGGCGGCGCGGTCCCTCATGTCGGTCTGGGACCACGCGTCCTGCCGCTGGACCTTGCCGACGGCGATGACAGCGCCTTCGTGCAGCCCGACCACCGCAGAGCCGAGCCCGGACTCCCAGCGCTCGCGGTGCACGGCCGCTGTGGGGCTCAGCGTCGTGGTCCACTCCTGCACCTCGGGCAGCCCGTACCAGGGCCAGACGGCGTCGGCGTCCTGCGCACGTGCGGGGCGCAGTTCGAGTCGCTCGGTGCGCAGGGGCCAGTCGAGGTCGGAGAGCGTGGGGGTCATCGGTGGAGGCTATCGCGATGATCAATACGGCGGTGGTCCATGGGCGGGATCCGCCGGGAGCGGAGGCGGGCCGGGGTCGTCGGCCTCGTCGTACGCGGGGTGGGAGTAGTGCTCGATCAGGTGGCATCCCCACCGGTACGCCTCGTCCCGGTCGGCGTCCTCGGCCCGGGCCTCCTCGAAGAAGCCGGTGCGGACCAACGCCTCGAACTCGAGGTCGTCGGCGTATCGCTGCCAGGCGGCCCGGAGCCGGTCGGACAGCTCCCGGGTGACGAGGTCGGTGTTCGCCGCGACGTCGCACACCGCCGCGTCGGCGATCCGCCATCGCGTAGTGCCGGTCTCGCTGTCGCGTTCCGGATCGAGCAGCCCGGCGGACTTCATCCGGTGGTGTCGGCGGCACAGGCGGTGCAGGTTCTCCACAGTGGTGGGCCCGCCCCGAGCGGGGTGCTCGAGGTCGAACTCCTCGATGTGGTCCATCTCGCCGACGGTCATCACGTTGCGGTGGCAGCCGGGCACCGCGCACACCGGATCGATGAGGCGCAGGTTCTCGGCCATCGCCGCGGAGGGGCGGTAGGTGCGGGACGCCGACGGCAGGTGACCGCCCGAGACGGGGTCGGTGAGCACCCTCTCGAAGGTCGGTGCCTTGGCGACGAGCTCACGCGCCATGCGGGGCGGGATCGGGATGGTGCCGTCGAGGGTGGCCGGGGCGTTCGAGAGTCCGAACAGCGTCAGCATCGGCACCACGACGGAGAGGCGGAAGGCGGGCTCGGGCACCTCGACCGCGCCGGTGTCCAGCTGTGAGCGCACCGCGATCGCGTACCGCAGGGCGGACAGCGGCATGTGGCGCCCGGCGCGGGCCGCGTCGCCGTCGAGGTCGAAGGGGATCGGCTCCCCGGTCTCGAGCGCGCGGCGCTGTGCGTCCTGGACGGCGCGAGCGGCGGTGTCGAGCTGCTGGCCGAAGGCGGTGAGCTCGGGGATCGGGCCGCGGATCATGAGACAGGCGGTGCCGTCGCCGTCCGGGGAGGGCGTGAGGGAGACCGAGCGCTGCTCCTGCGGGGACTCCTGGACGGCGCTGCGACCGAACCAGGTCACCAGAGTGCGCAGCTCGCGGTAGAAGCGCTCGACGTCGATCGATTCGAGCTCCCAGGCGGCGACCCGCTCGTCGACCTGCCGGCGCTGGTGCGGGGTCAGACGCAGGACGCTGTGGATCAGCCATTCGAACCAGTCCACGGGCAGAGCGCCGCCGGCCACGCGCGAGAAGCAGGCGGGCAGATCGGTGACGGCGACGTGCGCATCTCGCAGGCGGTCCTCTCCGCGCGGGAGCTTCGTGCGCAGTCCGACGGAGGCGGCGAGGGCGTGGAGGGCCTTCTCATCGCCCTCGTCCTCCTCGGACCACAGGGAGGCGAGGTCCCGCGTCTCCGCGACGTAGAGGGCGGCGTGCTCCTGCTGACGACGGCGGAAGATGCGCAGCACGGTCTCGGCCTCGGGCGTGCGTGGGGTGACGTCCGCGCGGTCCACGAGTGCCTGCGGCGTGAGCGGCGTGCGGGCGCGCACGGGCTTGCGGGGTGGCTCGTCGGAGCTCGCGACGGATGGGCCCGGGCCGGGCTCAGCGGAGAGGTCGGCCGAGGGGTCGACAGAGGCATCGGCGCGGTGCTCCATGACGCTCCCTTCCCCCGCCCCGCAGCAGGCCCGTCGAACCGCCGCGATGTCTCCGATGGGTCGATCGCTGGTGAGTCGATCACCGGCGGCTCGTTCACCCGAATTATACCCCCAGTTTAGAACACACGCTCGACTAGCGCCAGAGTTCTCACACAACGATCACGAATTGTGGATAACTCCATTGTGTGGAGGAACGGTCAGCTCTTCCACACTGACCGCACATTCTGTGGATACTCACTGTTCACCTGCGCTCGGGAGCAGCTGAGCGCAACGACGCGCGGGACAGCCAGATCTGCGCTCCGGAACTTCCCGCAGGTCACGTTCACGAACGCCGCTAATGCATTCTTCACGGTCCGCCGCAAACCCTATCCGGAGATTGTGGACGACGGGCCACGCCTGTCAGGAGAGCCCGCCTCAGGCCGGTCCGCCGAACTGGAGCACGGTCTCACCGTAGGCCTTGGTGCCGTCGTCAGCCCATCCCTGCGGCCACTGGAGCGCACGGCTGCGGGAGGAGCGCTCGACGACGACGAGGGCGTCGTCGCTCAGCGCGGGCCGCAGGGCGACCAGCATCTGCTCGAGCGCCTCGGTGGGGACGTCGTAGGGCGGGTCGAGGAAGACGAGGGTGGCCGCGGGGACCTCCGCCCCGTCCTCGCGCGCGGCGGCGAGCCGGCCGGCAGCGGTCGCGGCCTTCCCCGCCCGGATCTCGACGCAGTCGGACAGGCCGAGGTCGCTCGCGGTGCGGCGCAGCTGCGCGACCGTCGGCCCGTGCACTTCGACCAGCAGGGCGTGCTCGGCGCCGCGGGAGAGGGATTCGAAAGCGAGGGCCCCCGTGCCTGCGTAGAGGTCGAGCACCCGGGCGCCGGCGAGCGCGTCCCAGCCCTCGAGTCGGTTGAACAGCGCCTCACGGACCTTGTCCGAGGTGGGCCGGGTGCCCTTCCCGGGCGGCCCCGGGATGGTGCGGCCTCCGAGGCGGCCGGCGACGATGCGCGGCATGTCAGCTCCTCTCCACATCGGGGTCGGCATCCTGCAGGCGGTCCGCGATGGCGCCGGCGAGGGCGGGATGGGCGGTGAGCTCGGGATCGCCGGCCACCACGGCGAAGGCGTCCTCGCGCGCCTGCTCGATGGCGCGGGCGTCGCGCATCACGTCGAGGTGCCTGAGCGTGCGCTGCAGGCCGGACTGCTCCTCCCCCACCAGGTCCCCGGCGCCCCGGCGCCGCAGGTCGAGCTCGGCGAGGGCGAAGCCGTCGGCCGCATCGGCGATCTGCTGGAGGTGCTGGGAGTGGTCCCTGCCCACCTCCGCGGTGGTGTCGAAGAAGGCGATGCCCGGGTGCTCGCCGCGACCCACGCGGCCGCGGAGCTGGTGCAGCTGGGAGACGCCGAAGCGCTCGGCGTCCAGCACGATCATCGCCGAGGCGTTGGGCACGTCGACGCCGACCTCGATGACGGTCGTGGAGACCAGCAGGTCGATCTCGCCCCGCACCATCTGCGCCATCGTCTCCTGCTTCTCCTCGCCGCTCATCCGGCCGTGCAGGACGGCGATCCGCGCGCCGGCGAGCTCGGGGCGCTCGGCCAGGCGCTGGGCCGTCTGGGCGACGCCGCGGGCGGGAGCGAGCGCCGGGGGCGAGGCCGTGCCGTCCTCATCGAGCTCCGGCGGTGCGGGCGGGTCCGCCTCGTCCTCGTCGATGCGGGCGCAGACCACGAAGACCTGGCGGCCGGCGGCGATCTCCTCCGCGGCGCGCTGCCACATCCGCTGCTCCCACTTCGGGAGCTTCTCGTGGACGACGAAGCTGGTGACGCCGGCACGCAGGCCGGGGCTCTCGCGCAGGGAGAGCACGTCGAGGTCGCCGACGGTCGCGAGCGCGGCGGTGCGCGGGATCGGTGTCGCGGTCATCACGATGACGTGCGGGCTCTGCCCGGCGGGCCCCTTGGTGCGCAGCCGCCGACGGTGATCGACCCCGAAGCGATGCTGCTCGTCGATCACCACCAGGCCCAGCGAGGCGAACTCGACTGAGTCGGTGAGCAGCGCGTGCGTGCCCACCACGATCCCGGCCTGGCCCGAGGTGACGTCCAGGAGGGTCTCGCGGCGGCCCGCGGTGCGCTGTGACCCGGTGAGCAGCCGGACCCGGGTGGCCTGCTCGTGCCCGTCGAGCTGACCGGCCCGCGCGAGGTCGCCGAGCAGGGTGAGCAGGGTGCGGTGGTGCTGCTCGGCGAGCACCTCGGTGGGGGCGAGCAGCGCGGCCTGATGACCGGAGTCCACGGCGCGCAGCATCGCGCGCAGGGCGACGACGGTCTTGCCGGAGCCGACGTCCCCCTGCAGCAGCACGCTGGTGGGATGGCCGTTGCCGATGCGCTCCTCGAGCTTCGTCCCGATCTCGCGCTGACCGCTGGTGAGCTCGAAGGGCAGGCGCTGCTCGAACAGGCCCTGCAGCGGCCCGTCGGCGGCGAGCACGGGGGCCGGGGTGCGTTCGTCCTGGTCGCGTCGCTGGGCAAAGATGGCCTGCAGGATGAACGCCTCCTCGTACCGGAGGTGGGCCATGCCGTGACGGGTGTCCTCGACGGTCAGCGGGGTATGGACCAGCCGCACGGCCTGCTCGAGCGGCGGCAGGGCACGGCGGGCGAGGACGTCCTCGGGCACCGTGCGCGAGAGGGAGCCGGCGAACTCGAGGCCCTTCTCGACGGCCGAGCGCATGGTGGCCTGCGCGATGTTCTGTCGCAGCGGGTAGACGGGACGCGGCCGCTGGGCCCAGGCACGACCATCCTCGGTGTCCTCGACCGTCTCGTAGTCGGGGTGGGTGATCTGGAGGGCCTGGCGGTAGTCGTCGTAGCCGACGGTGCCGTGCACGATGATCCGTGCCCCCACGGGGAGCCTGCCGCGATGCCACTCGACCTGATGCGCCTTGGAGAGGAAGAAGGTCAGCACGATCTCCTCGACGCCGTCGGAGACCGTGACCTCGAGGATGCTGCCGGGGCGGCTGCGCATGGCCCGGTCGCGGACGGAGACCACCGAGACGACGGCGCTCACCTCCTCGCCCCGGGTCACCTCGTGCAGGGCGCGCAGCGGGGCGGGCACGACGTAGCGCCGCGGGGCGAAGCGCATCATGGTGTCCAGGTCGCGCACGCCGAAGGAGGCCATCGCCCTGGACTCCTTGGAGCTCAGCAGCTCCTTGAGCGGCATCGAGCCGCGGGCGCTCTCCTGCCTCCTGGCCATGCGGGCGTCTCCTCGTTCTCAGCGGTCCCGTACCGTGCGACCTGCGAGGCTCCATCGTGCCACTGCCCTGGGACGCTGTGGCGGAATCCACAGGGCCCCGGAGCGTCCCCGCTCTTCAGCGCGAGGCCCATCTGGGCTATGATTCCGTGGTTGCCCTGACCGCCGGGGGCTCGCACCTCCGTGCTCACCCAGGTCACCGACCCCGCCGCCCGGCGCGGGGGTGGAGCGGGCACCGCGATCAGAACATCGACGTACCAGGAGACGACAGTGGCTGCTTCCACGTGTGACATCTGCGCCAAGAGCCCGCGCTTCGGCAAGAGCGTGTCCCACTCGCACCGCCGGCACTCGCGTCGCTGGAACCCGAACATCCAGTCCGTCCGCACTGTGATCAACGGCACCAGCAAGCGCGTCAACGTGTGCACCTCCTGCCTCAAGGCAGGCAAGGTCAGCACGCTCGGTGCCTGAGCGAGGCCTTCCAGGACTCATCTGCGTGAGCCCTCACCCGTGATCGGGTGAGGGCTTCCGTGCGTTTCGGGGCTGGTCAGAGCTCCTGGCCGAGCCGTCGCACCGAAAGGCCGGTCTCGATCACGCCGCCGTCCGCGGTGCGCTCGATCCGCGTGACCCGCGCGCCGTCGACCTCGGAGACGGCCTCGACGAGCTCGGTGCCGCGGAACAGGAGGCCGGTGCCGTCGTCGGTGCACAGCGCCGGGCCCAGCGTCCCCGCGGCGACCAGTTCGTGCAGCAGGGGCCGGCGGCGGTCCTCGGTATTCATGTGCACGCCGTTGGCACCGGGAAGGAAGCCGAGGCCGTTCGTCACCGGTTGCAGCTCGGGGCCGAAGGAGTCGGTGACCCCACCCTCGAACCAGCAGATCGACCCCGCAGAGATACCGGCCAGCACCACTCCGTCCTGCCAGAGCCGGCAGAGGATCTGCGGGAGGCCGTGAGCACGCCACACCGCGAGCAGGTTGACCACCGAGCCGCCGTTCACCCATAGCACGTCGAAGCCGCGCAGATAGGCCTCGACGTCCTCGACGTTCGGCTGCGAGAACAGGCTCAGGTGATGCAGCGAGTACCCGGCCTCGCGAGCCGCTTCCTCCATGTCGCGCTGGAAGCTCTTGTCATCGCCGCTCGCGGTGCCGATGTTGCAGATGCGAGGTGGGTCCTCCCGGCGCGGCCCCCGCTCGGCGGCGAGGTCGACGGCGAGGGCCATCATCGGCCCGAATCCGAAGCGCAGACGGGGATGCGGGCGGTAGCCGGCGCTGGTGGCGAGGATCGTGGGCGCGGAGGCGGGCATCAGGGCAGCTCTCTCAGCACCGCGGTGAGCCCGCCGGGGATCTCCAGGAGGTGCACAGGATCGACCTCCTCGCGGCCCAGTGTGGCCAGCAGCGGTGCGGCGTGCGGGTCGGTCGGGTGGTTGTCGAGGTCGAGCGAGGTGACGCCGGCGGCGCGCAGCTGCTCGAGCAGGGCGGCGAGGCAGAGTGCGACGTCCGCCCGGGCGTGCGGTGCGGCGGCGTCAACGGCTTCGAGGGAGCCCTCGCGGGAGAGGCCCGCGCCACCCGCGCTGCCCTCCTCGTCCACCTCGCCGCGATAGAGATCGGCGAGCGCGGTGATCTGCCCGTCGCGCACCACGGCGATCGAGTGCTCGTGCGCGGAGTCCTCGTAGAACTCCTCCCCCACCACCGGCCGAACCACATCGCGGGATGCTGTCGGCGACCAGCTGGCGTGCTGCCAGAGATAGCGGTCGGTGAGCGCGTCGATCACCTGCTCGCGCGGCAGGTCGCTCCACGGCACCGCGCGGGCACCCCCGTCGTGGCCGGCACGCACCGTGGCCGCCCAGCCGGCGGTGCGCTGCGCGGCGACGTCGAGGCGCAGCAGCGGCACCTCGAGGTAGGTCACGGCACCGAGAGTGCGCAGGAACAGCTCGCGCTCCGAGCCCGGCGCAGCCTTGCTAGACAACGGTTTATCGCTGTACTTCCTCAGTTCGTGGAGAAGCGCTGTACCGTGGCCGCGGCGGCGGTGCTCCGGGGCGATCTCGAGCTCGGCCAGGTCCCGTCCAGGGTGGACGGGGTTCGGACCGATGCGGCCCACCCCGATCACCCTCGCTCCGCCGTCGGGGTCCGCGAGCTCGAGCACCAGGGCGCGGAAGCCCGTCCGCCAGCCGTCGGGCTTCAGCCACTCGAAGCGGTGCCCGTCCCGCTCCGCGTCGGCCTGCGTGGCCGGGCGGAACCGGCGGGCCCGGCGGGCGCGGCTGCTCATTCCGCCGCGGCGTCCGCGAAGGTGGCGGTGTCGATGACGGCGCGGAAGTGCACGTCCCCTGCGACCACCCGGTCGTAGGCGGCGTCGGCCTCGTCGACCCCGATCGTCTCGATCTTCGCCGCGAGGCCGTGCTCGGCGCAGAAGTCGAGCATCTCCTGGGTCTCGGCGATCCCGCCGATGTTGGAGCCGGCGAGCACCTTGCCGCCGCCGATCAGCGCGCCGAAGCCGAGGGGCTGCTTCTCGGGCGGCAGGCCGACGACGGCCATCACGCCGCGCGGGGCGAGCAGGCGCAGGTAGCGGTCCACGGGGATGTCGGCGCTGATGGTGTTGAGGATCAGATCGAACTCGCCGCGGTGGTCGCGGAAGAATCCCTCCTCGGTGGTGGCCAGGACGCGCGAGGCGCCGAGGGCGAGGGCGTCCTGCTCCTTCCTCAGCGAGCGGGAGAGGACGGTCACCTCGGCGCCCATCGCCGCGGCGATCTGCACGCCCATGTGCCCGAGCCCGCCCAGGCCCAGCACGGCGACCTTCTTGGCCCGGCCGTCGACCTGCTCGCCGGCGCCCCATCGGCGCAGCGGGGCGTAGGTGGTGATGCCCGCGCACAGCAGCGGAGCGGCCTCGTCGAAGGCGATCTCGTCGGGAATGCGCAGCACGAACCGCTCGTCGACCACGACCTTCTCGGCGTAGCCGCCCTGGGTGATGGTGCCGTCGACGTCCGTCGCGTTGTACGTGCCGACGTTCCCCTCGAGGCAGTTCTGCTCCTGGCCGGCGCGGCACTCCAGGCAGGTGCCGCAGGAGTTGACCATGCAGCCCACGCCCACCCGGTCGCCGACCTCCCAGTCGGTGACGTCCGCGCCGACGGCGGAGACGACGCCTGCGATCTCGTGGCCGACGGTGAGCGGGAAGTGCGCCTCGCCCCACTCGTTGCGGATGGTGTGGATGTCGCTGTGGCAGATCCCGGCGGCGGCGATGTCGATGACCACGTCGCCGGGCCGCGGGTCGCGGCGCTCGATGGTGGTGACGCGGAACGGCTGATCGGGGCCCGTCTTCTGCAGGGCCTTGACGGTGATCGGCATGGGGGTACCTCCGGAAGATCGTGGGGCGGCGACGGGGAGCGCGCCGCCTGCCAGCCTATCCGGGCTCAGGCGAAGTGGTCGAAGCCGGTCCCCTCGACGACCGCCCCGTCCAGCAGCACGGCCGGGCCGTGCGGGGCGGGCTCGAGGGCCCGCCCGATGGGCCGGAAGCCCTCCGGCACGCCGCCGGGGGCGAAGGCCGCGAGCATCGCGTGCTCCTCGCCGCCGTGCAGCACCCAGGACCACGGATCGGCGTCCAGCTCGTGCGCGAGAGCGGCGAGATGCTCGACGTCGGGGGTGAGCGCCGCGCCGTCGAGGTCGAGGGTGACCTGCGAGGCGGCGGCGAGGCGCCGGCCGTCGCGGATCAGCCCGTCGGAGAGGTCCATCATGGCGCGGGCGCTGCGGCCGACGGTCCAGCCCAGGGAGAGGTCGGGGTCCGGGGCGTCGTGCCAGCGCACCAGCTCCGCGGCGGAGGGGTCCCGGATGCCGCGGAGCATGACCGTCGGTCTGCCGTCGGTGCCGGGCGTGACGAGCGCCCGCTCCCCCAGCACCAGGGCGAGACCGGCGGCGGAGCGGCCCAGCCGCGTCGAACCGATCGCGAGGACATCACCGGGGCGGGCACCGGAGCGGCGCACCGGCTCCTGCTCCAGGGGCAGGGCCCCCATCGCGGTGACGGTGACGGTGAGCCGCTCCGCGCGGCCGAGGTCGCCGCCGACGATGCTCGCGCCGTCGGCCTCGGCGCGCGCCGTCAGACCGATCGTGAGCTCCTCGAAGACGCCGGTGGGGGTGTCCGCCGGGGCGGAGATCGCGACCACCAGCGCGAGAGGCGCCGCACCCATCGCGGCGACGTCGGCGAGGTTCTGCACCGCGGCTTTCCGGCCGACCCAGCGCGGCATGGTGGCATGGCCGAGGAAGTCGTGGCCCTCGACCAGCGTGTCGGTCGTGACCACCAGACGCGGGGAGGGCAGGCGCACCACGGCGGCGTCGTCGCCGGGGCCCACCTCGACCTCCGGGCCGTGGCGCAGGTGCGGGAGCATGCTCGCCAGGAGGGCGGCCTCGCCGCGGTCAGGGGTGCGTGCCATGCCTCCAGTGTGCCCGAGGTCCGGGCCGGTAGGCTCGCGGGGTGCTCCGCTCCCGTCTGCTCGCCCTGCCCGCCGCCGGCCTGATGGCCGTCGGCCTCGTCTCCTGCGGCACCGTGCAGGTGCCGCCCGGACCCGACGCCGCGAACCCGACCTGCGCCGACATCGTCCTCGGCGCCCCGCCCGAGGTGCTGGGCATGCCGCTCACGGAGACCTCGAGCCAGGGCACGGCCGCCTGGGGCAGCGGCGAGGACACCATCGTGATGCGCTGCGGCGTCACCCCGCCGGGCCCCACCACCGACCTGTGCACCACGCTCGCCGACGGCAGCGGGGTGGAGGTGGACTGGATCGTCCGGGAGCTCGAGGACGACGTGTTCCTGTACACCACCTACGGCCGCGAGCCGGCGATCGACGTGTCGGTGCCGCGCTCGGCCGCGCCGGACCAGCCCTCGGGGGCGGCGCTGGACCTCTCCCAGGTGGTCAGCCGGAACATCGAGGCCACGGATCGCTGCATCGGCCCCGGTGATGCGCAGTAGCGCTCAGCGCGTCCCGAGGCGGCGGGAGCGGGCCTGCTCGATCAGCTCGGAGATGAGGTCCGCGTAGCTGAGCCCCATGTTCTCCCACAGCACCGGGAACATCGAGTACGGGGTGAAGCCGGGCATGG
>CAZHSL010000056.1:6674-11002 GCA_964535185.1 uncultured Corynebacterium sp. | reverse complement strand
AGATCGACAACGGGAACATCCTCGCGCTGGTCGCCTCCTGGGCGGCGCTCCCGCTCGCCTACTTCGCAGGCTCGGTGGTCCTGCTCGCGTTGGTGTGGACCAGCATGCAGGCGGAGATGGGGATGATGGGGGACGTCGTGGCCCGCTTCGGCCTCGCCCCCTGGATGCCGCTGATCGCCTTCTTCATCGGGCTGACGGTCGAGGCGCTCGCGCGGTTCGGCGCACCGTTCGTGGACCGGTTCGTGCCCGGCGTGCTGGTGAACTGGTTCCGACGCTCGGCACGGACGCGCCGCGCCGAGTCGCAGGCCGACTCGACCCTCTAGTCGCGCAGGCCGGCTCGCACCAGGGTGCGCTCGAGCTTCTCCTGCAGCATCGCCAGCGACCGCTCGTCGTGGCCGCGCAGGTGCTCGAGGGCCGCGAGCGCGGTCAGCGCCACGTCCAGCAGCTCCTCCTGCACGTCCTGCGTGCTGTGGGTGATGCCCTTGCGCGGGTTCTGGCCGGTCGCGCCGATGTGCGCGGCGACCACCTCGCCCGCTTCCTCCGTGATCTTCGCCAGGCGCGCCCAGGTCGCGGCCTCCGGATCCCGGTGCCGGTTGCCGTCGTCGATCCAGCGGCTGAGCGCGGCGATCCCGTGCGCGGTGTCCTCGCAGTCCATGCCGCCAGTCTCCTGCATCGAGGGCCCGCTCGTGGCTGCCGGGAGCAGGGCTATGCGATGAGTACCCTGGTCGCACAGGCGCCGGGCCCGATCGGCGCGCCCCGCCGACGCAGGAGAGAGTGGTCGATGACGCAGGTTCAGCCCGCTCCGAGCGCCGCCGAGCGCGCCTATTCGGTGCTGCGGACCAGGATCCTGGACGGCGAGGTGCCGCCCGGCACGATGCTCGGCGAGTCCCCGCTCGCCGCCGAGCTCGGCATGAGCCGCACCCCGGTCCGCGCCGCGCTCTCGCGCCTGCAGGACGAGGGCTGGATCGCGATCTACCCCAAGCGCGGTGCCCTGGTGCGGGGCCTCGGGCAGCGCGCCGTCGCCGAGCTCGCGCAGATGCGGGTGCTGCTGGAGACCGCCGGCGAGCGGTGCGCCCCCGCACAGCTGCGTGCCGAGGTCGCCGCGCGCCTCGAGGACCTCCTGGCCGCCCAGCGCCGTGCCCAGACGGAGCGGGACCTCCCCGCACTGCTCACCACGCTGCAGTCCTTCCACCGCGGCTTCGTCGAGGCGGGGGACAACCTGGTCATGCTCGAGCTGTACGGGCGGCTGGCGGACAGGCACCGCTTCGCGCTGTCCACGGCCGGCGAGCAGCTGTTCGCCGGGGGAGAGGAGTCGCTCGCCGAGCACGCCGAGCTGCTCGAGGCCTTCCGCGACGGGGATTCCGAGCGCTTCGAGGCGACCCTGCGCGCCCACGTCACGGAGATCGGCGCCCCGCGCGAGGCGGGGTAGGGGCGGCGCCCGCCGACGACCGACCGGCCGCGTCCTGCCCGCGATCACTGCCCGGACGCATGGCGTGCTCTGCCGACCGCATCTAGGATACAAGCTGTGTACCAGATGCGCGCACGATCGCCGCGCGCCACGCGACGGCCAGTCCCGGAGGAGAGCAATGACGACGAGCACGGCCCAGCAGCGGGCGGCCCTGTCCGCGCCCGGCGATCCTCTGCAGCGCCGCACCCTCGTGGTGCTGGTCAGCGCGCAGATCCTCGGCACCATCGCCCTCGGAGTCACTCCGTCGATCGGGATCCTGCTGGCGGGGGAGGTCACCGACAACGAGGCCTGGGCGGGTCTGGCCCGCACCTCCTCCACCCTCGGCGCCGCGCTGCTGGGGATCCCGCTGGGCGAACTCGCCGCCCGACGGGGCCGCCGCACGGCCCTGGCCACGGGCTGGTGGGTCGCCGCCGCGGGGGCTGCGCTGCTCGTCGCCGCCGCACAGTGGGAGCTGGTGGTCCCGCTGTTCCTGGGGCTGCTGATGACCGGCGCCGGCACGGCGGCGAGCCTCCAGGCGCGCTTCGCCGCGACCGACCTCGCCGCGCCCTCGACCCGTGCCCGCTCGCTCTCCCTCGTGGTGTGGATGGGCGCGATCGGCAACGTGCTCGGCCCGAACCTCGGGGTGCCGGGGGAGGCGCTCGGCGCCGTGACGGGCCTGTCCGTCTACGCGGCGGCCTTCCTCATCGCCGCCGTCGCCTCCGCACTGGCCGGCGGGATCGTACTCGCGATGCTGCGGCCCGACCCGCTGCGGGTGCTCGCGCGCCGGCAGGCGGAGCTCGCGGAGCAGGGGGAGGTGCCCCGTGCGGTCCGTGCCGCGCCCACCCCCGCACGGACCGGCCGTATCGACCGGATCCGCCTGATGATCGCCGAGGTGCAGGCGGACCGCCGCGCCCGCACGGCCCTGGTGGCGCTGCTGACCGCGCAGGTCGTGATGACCTCACTGATGACGATGACACCCGTGCACATCGCGCACCAGGGCGGCTCGCTCACGATCGTCGGCCTCACCATCAGCCTCCACGTGGCCGGGATGTTCGGGCTCTCCCCGGTGGTCGGGATCCTGGTGGACCGCATCGGCCACCGCGCCACCACCGGCATCGGGATCGGGCTGTTCGCCGGGGCCATCGCCGCCGCCGTCCTCGTCTCCGGGACGACCTCGGGGATCATCACCTCCCTCGTCCTGCTGGGGCTGGGCTGGTCGTTCATGAACGTCACCGCCTCGGCACTGTTCAGCGCCGCCGTGCAGGGCCCCTCCCGCGCCTCCGCCCAGGGCGGGGCCGACGCGCTGTCCAACCTGCTGGGAGCGATCGCCTCCTTCGCGGCCGGCCCGCTGATGGTGCTCAGCAGCTTCTCCGCGCTCGGCGTCGTCGCGGCGGTCGTGATGGTGCCCGTCGTGCTGCTGGCGCTGAACCCGGCCAACTGGACGCCCGCGGCGCAGTTCGACTGACCGCATTCCCGGGGCGCGCCGTCCGACCGGGGGCGGTCAGTCGGGGCCAGATCAGTCCAGGCAGAACTCGTTGCCCTCGGGGTCGGCCATCACGATGAAGCCGATGCTCATCGAGCCGTCCGGCTCGTGACGTTCCAGGCGGGTCGCGCCGAGTGCGACCAGCTGTGCGCAGCGCTCCTCGAGCGCCGCCATCCGCTCGTCTCCGCGCAGGTGGGACGCCGTGCGCACATCCAGGTGGAGACGATTCTTGACCGCCTTCTCCTCGGGGACCTGCTGGAAGAAGATCCGCGGCCCGATCCCCTCCGGGTCCTCGAGAGCGGAGGAGCTGTTGCGCAGCTCCTGGGGGACGTGATTCCGCTCGAGGAAGTCGTCCCAGGCCGCCAGCGGGTCCTCGCCCTCGGCGAGCTCCACCCCGGGCGGGGCGGGATGGACGTACCCGAGCACCTCCTTCCAGAACAGCGAGGCGGTGCGCGGGTCACGGACGTCGAACGTGATCTGGACTGTGGCGCTCATGCGGTCCTCCGAGTGCAGGTGGGAGCGGGGAACGGTCCGCTGCGGCGCGTGGCGCGGGCCGTGACGACGATCCTCCCGCCGCGTGAGGACAGGAGCTGTCCGCGAAGATGCGGGCGGGGCGCCGGCAGTGCCGACGCCCCGCCCGCGCAGGAGAAGGCGGCTGGTCAGAGGACGAGCAGCAGGATGATGATGATCAGCAGCAGCGTGGTCAGGCTGATGGGGAGGACGACCTTGCGCATCATGGGCTCCTTCCATAGGGGCCACCCGCGGGAGGGTCCGACGGGCATCTCAGCGTAGGCCTCCGCAGGTGGCCCGCCCCGTCGCCGCCTCCTGCGGGACGGCATCCGCGCTGGTGACGGCGAGGCGGACCGGGTGGTCGGAGCGGTGCGCCGTGCGGCTCAGCCGGCCGCGACCACCGCTTCCGCCCGGGCGAGCTCCTCGTCGCCGACCGCCTCCATCCAGAACACCGCCTCGTCGTCCTCATCGACCTCCTGCACCGCGATGTGCGCCATCAGCGAGGTGGACAGCGCGCCGTGCCAGTGCTCCTCGCGCGGCGGGATCCAGATGGTGCGTCCCGGTTCGAGGGTCTGCACCTCGCCGGCGCGCGTGACCACCAGGCCGACCCCGTCGGTCCCGTAGAGCGTCTGCCCCACCGGGTGCCAGTGCCAGTGCGTGCGGGCGCCCGGGGCGAAGTGCACGTGGTTCATCGCGGCGCGCGAGCCGTCCCGCGGGCCGCGGATCCCGTCGATCAGCACCGCGCCGGTGAACGAGGTGTCCGGGCCGGTGGTGGTGGGGGTGCGGGTGAGCTTCTCCATCGATGCCTCCTGGATCGGTCGGGGCCGGGTCGGGCCCGCTGCGGGCGATACGACCATGAGATACCTGCGCGGCTCCGACGGCAAGGGG
>CAZHSL010000056.1:0-6574 GCA_964535185.1 uncultured Corynebacterium sp. | reverse complement strand
CGACGGCAAGGGGCGCCGACGGCAGGGTGCCGTCCGCACGGGCGCGATGTCGTACAGGGCGGCGGAGTCGCCTCGTGGGAGCGGGAGCAGGAGATGGGGAGGAACCGTCGGCGCCGGACTGTCCACAGGATCGCGCCGGGTCTTCCGCCCCGGCGCCGTCCGGGCGAGGCTCGAGACATGAACTCACCAGCGCCCCGGACCGCTTCGGACGCCCAGCCGTCCCCGGAGGCGGCTCTCCATGCGCTGCGCAGGGGAGGGCCCGCCGCCCTCGCGGAACGACTCCGCGACATCGACTTCCTGCTCACCGCCGTCGCGACCGATCCGGGCACGATGTTCGACACCGGCGCCACCGCACGCCGGGAGTTCAGAGACCTGCTCGATGCGCTGCACGAGACGCGCAGCTCCCTCGACGCGCTCGAGGCCCGAACCGTGGTCGCGCTCGCCGACAGGACGCGGAGGGATCAGGTCGAGGCCGCCCGGGAGGACGCCGCGTTCGAGGACGCGCTGCGCCCACCGCTCGAGCGCCTCATCCGCCAGGCCGACAGCCGCACCGCACAGGACCTCTCCCTGGCCACACGGCGCTCACCCTCGGTCGCCGACGCGACGCTCGCCTCCGCGCGCCGGCTCGTGGACTCGATGCCCCGCATGCTCGGCGCCCTCGGCCGCGGGAAGGTCACCGCGCAGGTCGCCTACGCCACCGCGACCGCGACGGCACCGCTGGATGCCCTGCAGCGCCGGCAGGTCGACGAGATGCTCCACGAGCGGATGCCCCGGATGGACGGCGCCGGTGTGAAGGCCTGGCGGGCGGAGGTCGCCGATGCCGCCGGCGAGCTGGACCCCGACGGCGCCGCCCGCCGCCACCTCGCCGCACGGAAGAACCGCCACGTGGCCTTCACCCCGGGCGAGCACGGGATGGCCACGGTCAGCGCCCACCTGCCGGCCCTCGATGCCAAGCTCGCCCACAAGCGCCTCTCCCTCGAGGCCGAGCGCCGACGGGCCGAGGGCGCCCGCGACGGGCACGGCGCACTGATGGCCGATGCCTTCACCGATACCGTGCTCGGCCGCGAAGGCGGCATGGAGCCGGTCACCCTCGACCTCGGAGTGATGATCACCGATCGTGCCCTCCTGGACCCGGGCTGCGGCGATCTCGCCCGGATCGAGGGGTACGGTCCGGTGCCCGCCGAGGCGCTGCGCGCAGAGCTGCGCGATGCCCTCGCCGAGCCCGCCGATCCCGCAGCTGACCGGTACGGACCCGACGGACCGCAGATCCGGGTCGTCATGCGACGCCTGTACCGGCACCCGACCACGGGCGAGATGGTCGCCGTCGAATCGCGGGCGCGGGAGTTCCCACCCGCGATGAGACGCTTCCTGCGATGGCGTGACGGCACGTGCCGGGCCCCGTACTGCGACGCCCCCGTGCGCCACTACGACCACATCGTGCCCGCCTCCGAGGGCGGCGGGACCAGCATCGACAACGGTCAGGGCCTGTGCGCCCGCTGCAACCTCCGCAAGGAGGAGGCGTCGGCGCGCGTCGAACGCGTCCAGCACCCTGACGAGCCCGGCCACCGGGTGGCCTGGACGGGGCACGGCGGCATCACCGTGACCACCTCGCCGCCCGGCCACGGTGCAGGGACGCCGAGCGACGAGACTCTGCACGACGAGGTGCCGCGCGACGGCCAGGCGCCCTCCGCGAGCGATCCGCAGCGGACGACCGCCGTCGCCGACGTCTCCGCCTGCGGCCGCATCGTCGAGATCACCCGTCGCCTCCCGGCGGCGGAGAGCGCCGATGACCCACCGCACGAGCCGGAGCATCAGCCCTCCCCGGGCGGGCGCCCGTCCCGGCCGCTACTTGATCGCGCCCTGGGTCAGCCCGGACATCACCCAGCGCTGCGCGAACAGGTAGACGATGATCGCGGGCGCCATCGCCATCAGGTACGAGGAGAAGGCCACGTTGTAGTTGTTGCTGAACTGGGTCTGGAACATGTTCTGCAGCACCGGGATCGTCTGCAGGGTGGGGTCCGAGATGATCAGCGACGGCATCATGAAGTCGTTCCAGGACTGGATGAACGCGAAGATCCCCACCGTCGCGCACATCGGCCCCAGCAGCGGCAGGATCAGCCGCCAGAACACCTGCCAGGTGCCGGCGCCGTCCATCCGCATCGACTCCTCGAGCTCGAGCGGGATCGTGCGCAGGAATGCGGTCAGCAGCAGCGTGTTGAACGCCAGCGCGAAGGCGATGTGCAGGATCGCGACGCCGAGGGGGTTGTCGAGCCCGAGCATGCCCGTCAGCTGGATCTGCGGCAGCGCCACCACCGGGAACGGGATGAACATCGCCGCAAGCAGGTAGAAGAACGACCAGCGGAAGAGCCGCCGCTCCCAGTTGCGCACGATCGCGAAGGCGGCGAGCGCCGAGATCACGATCTCCCCGGTCACGGAGATCGTCGTGATGAAGATCGAGATCGCGAAGCCGCGGGGGAAGTTCGTGAGCTTCCACGCCTCCGCGAAGCTCGACAGCGTCAGCGGATCCGGGAGGCTGAACGCATTGCCGTCGACCGCCTGGCCGGTGGTCTTCAGCGACATGTTCACCGTGACGAACAGCGGCACCAGCACCGCCAGCGACGCCACCATGAGCAGCACGGTCGCGGTCCAGTTGGTGCGGTCCCGGCCCACCGCCCCACGGCGGCGGCGCGCCGGCGGGCGGCCGGCGGAGGCGGGCGTCCCGGACGGCGCGGAGGTCGCCGGATGTGCAGGAGATGCAGTGGTCATGATCAGAACGCCGCCCTTCCTCGGGTGATGCGGAGCTGCAGCAGGGCGAGGCCGATGGAGATCAGGAAGAACACCATCGCATTGGCCATCTGGTAGGCGTAGTCGCCGCCCTCGAAGCCGCGGAAGATCGTCATCGCCACGCTCCGGGTGGCCACCCCCGGACCGCCGTCGGTCAGGCCCACGATGATGTCGTAGGCATTGAGGTAGTTCTTGAAGCCCAGGATCGTGTTGATGACGATGAAGCCCGAGACCAGCGGCAGCGTGATGTGCAGCAGGCTGTGCAGGCCCGTGGCGCCGTCGATCGAGGCCGCCTCGTAGACGTCGCCGGGGATGGTGACCAGCCCGGCGATGTAGATCAGCATCGTCCCCGGGATCGACTGCCAGGCGGTGACGATCACGATCGACAGCCAGGCCCAGTCCGGGTTCGACAGGATCGAGGTGGACAGTGCCTCCGAGCCCAGGCTCGCCCCGATCCCGGGCACCGTGTTGGCGAACAGGTACTGGAACACGAAGGCGATCACGATGCCGGAGATGACCATCGGGATCACGAAGATCGTGCGCAGCGCCGCGGTGAAGCGGATCCTCGCGGTCAGCCCCAGCGCGAGGGCGAACGCCAGGACGTTCACCAGGATCACCGTCACCAGCGAGAACCCGAGCGTGAAGGCGTACGAGCCCAGGATCCCCTGGTCGCGGAACATCGCCACGTAGTTGCGCAGCCCGATGAACTCCCAGTCGCCGAAGCCGATGGAGTTGGTGAAGCTGTAGCCGAAGCCCAGCACCGCCGGCAGCGTGACCGCGAGGCTGAACAGCGCCAGCGAGGGGAACAGGAACAGGTAGTAGAGGGGGTCCGTCCGGCGCCGTCGAGGGCTCAGCGGGGCGGAGCCCCCGGCGGAGCCGGTCCGGCCCGTGGGGCGGTGCGGTGCGGTCGTCGACATCGACGCTCCTTGCTGCTGGGTCATCACGTGATCACTCCCGGTAGGCCAGGCGGGCCCAGTCGGCGTCCATGCGGGCCAGGAGCTGCTCCGCATCACCGCCGCCCACGATCGACTGGATGTAGTTCTGGGCGGGGATCGAGTTCGGGATGAACTGAGAGGCGCCCATGTAGAAACGGCCCTCGTTGTAGTACGTCTGCATCTCCACGATCCGGTCGTCGGTGACCGGCGGCGCCTCCTTCGTGGTGCCGAAGGCCAGGAACTCCGCGTTGTACGGGTCCTGCACCTCGGGCCGCATGAGGAACTGCAGCAGCTCGCGCGCGCCCTCGGGCTCGGTCGCGGCCTCGGGGATCCACAGCGACAGGTCGATGTTCACCCGCACCTTGAGGTCGTCGGGATCGTCGGTCATCGGCAGCGGGAAGGTGCCGAGGTCCAGATCTGTGCCGGCCTTCTCTATCTCCCCGAAGGCCCACGGGCCCTGGAAGTACATCGCCGCCTGCTCGTTCGCCATCGCGGTGTTGCCGTCGCCGTAGCCGCGGCCCGGGGCGTCGTCGTTGAGGAACGGCACCAGCTCGAGCATGCGCTGGACGGGCTCGAGCATGGTGCGCTGGAAGGACACCTCCGAGTCGGGGCCGACGTCCTCGCCGAGCTCGTTCATCTGCTTGTAGAAGGCGCGCACGTCGACCATCCCGCCGACGGTGTAGTCGAACAGGCCCTGCGCGATCGTCCACGGGTCCAGGAAGGTGGCGTAGATCGGCGTGACGTCCGCCGCCTGCAGAGTCTCGCACACGCCGAGGAACTCGTCCCAGGTGGTGGGCACCGCCAGGCCGTGCTCCTCGAAGATGCGCCGGTTGTAGATGACGGAGGCGGCGGTGACCGAGTAGGGCAGTACGCTGGTGCGTCCCTCGTAGGTGGGGTACCAGTCGGCGAGGGCGCCCACGTCCTCGCGGATGGTCGCGGCCTCGGGCAGGTCGGAGAGGTCCGAGAGCGCGCCGCGCTCCATGAAGCGCCCCATCTCGAGGTTGTAGTTCAGGCAGCCGAGGTCCGGCGGGTTGTTGCGCACGAAGCTCGCCGAGAGGTTCGTGGCGATGTCGTGCTGGACGGCGAAGGCACCCTGCGAGTCGGTGAACTCCGCGGCGAGGCGCGAGAAGTAGGAGATGGCCTCGGGCTTGGACTGATACAGGGTCAGCTCCGAGCGGCCGCCGCCGCTCGCGCAGGAGGTCAGCGTCGCCGCCGCGAGCGCGCCGGCGGCGCCGCCCAGCAGGGAGCGGCGGGTGAGGGTGCCGGACGGACCGGCTGAGGATGACATCATCGTCTCCTTCGCAGAAGGGGTGTGCAGACGCGCTCGAGTGATGCGACCATAGATACGTCAAGAGTTATATTTACAGCGTATCGGAAGTATGGGTGGGAGGACGGGACGTGTCAACGGTCCGGGACCGCGGGGCCAGTTCACCGCAGCTGCTGCGCCGTGCCAATCGGCAGGCGCTGCTGCAGCATGCTCTGGGCGCGGGCAGCTTCACCGCGGCCGACGCGATGGCCGCGACCGGCCTCACCCGGGCCACCGTCCTCGGCGTGTGCGCCGAGCTCGCGCAGGCGGGCGTGCTGGACGAGGTCGCCGCCGCGCGGGAGGACGGTGCGGTCCAGCGGGGCCGGCCCGCGCGCCACTACGCGCTGCGGGAGGCCGCAGCGGTCCTGATCGGGGTCGACGCCGGCCAGCACACCCTCCGGGCGCGGGTCACGGATCTGCGCGGTGACGAGCTCGCCGTCGCCTGGAGCGCCGCCGACGGAGAGCTCGACAGCACCGATGCGGAGAAGGGCGCCGCCGCGGCCGAGGCGCGGGTCGGCGCCGTGCGGGACCTCATCGACGAGGCCCTCTCCCGGGCCGGCGCGAGCCGGGCGCGGCGCCTGCTGACCGTCGTCGGCGTCCCCGCGCCGGTCGATGCGGCCGGGTACTCGCCCTCGGGAGGAAGCGCCTACTGGTCCGCCATGAACCCGGGCTTCGTCGAGGCCCTCGACGGCGAGGTCCTCGTCGAGAACGACGCGAATCTCGCGGTGCTGGCCGAACAGGCCGCCGAGCGCGCTCAGGCAGGGCCGCGCACCGAGCACCTCGCCGCACTCCTGATGGGCGAGCGCTTCGGCGCCGGGCTCATCGTCGACGGCCGGCTCCTGCACGGGGCGGAGGGGGGTGCCGGCGAGATGCGCTTCCTCGACAGCGTGCTGGGGGAGTCCCGCGGCGCCGAGGGTGTGGCGGCGCTGGCCCGCCGCTGGAGCCTCGAGGCCCTCGAGGCCTCCGTGGCCGACGGGGCCCCCGTGGCCGACGGGGTCTCCGAGGCGGCGTCCTCCCTCGCGAGCATCCCCTCCGAACGTCTCACCGCCGAGGACGTGTTCGCCGCGGCCGCGGCCGGCGACCCGCTGGCCCGCCAGGTGCTCGAGCGCATCGCGGACCGGCTGGCCCGCATCGCCGCGATCCTGTCCAGCCTGCTCGGCGTCGAGGAGGTCGTCGTCGCCGGGGGCATCGCCGCCGCCATCGAGCCCGTCCTCGCACGGTCCCGCGCGCTGCTGCCCGAGCACACCGCACCTCCGCTGCCGTGGCTCACCGCGAGCACCCTGGGGCGGGACGTGGTGGTGCGCGGCGCGATCGACCTGGCCCTGTCCCGCCTGCGGGAGAACCCGCTGGACCTGCTCGTCCCGGAGCCATGACGCTCCGCGGACGCCCCACAGACCCCCGCCCCGGTGGGCGGGCCCCGACCACCACGCCACCGCACGAGAGGACGTACGCACCATGACCGACGCAGCACCCGAGGGCGGGCAGCGACGACTGCGCGCCGGAGTGATCGGCCTGGGCTGGGCCGGCCAGCAGCACGTGGCCGCCTACG
>CAZHSL010000055.1:0-11232 GCA_964535185.1 uncultured Corynebacterium sp. | reverse complement strand
CTCGGCGCAGTGCTCGTCGAGGTCCACGTCGATCCGCCCGGAGTCCTCGAAGCGCAGCGGATCGCTCGAGAGGTAGGCCAGGGTGCGGTCGTACTCCCCCGACTCGCACACGAACAGGATCCAGTCCCCGCCCGCCCTGACGACGAAGGGCGATTCCGTCGGCCCGCCGTAGGTGCCCGAGACGGTCGACTGGTAGGCGACCTCGGGCTCCGACCACGTCAGCAGATCCGCGCTGGTGCGCACCGCCACCTGATGGAAGCCGCCCTCGGGAGCGGCCGTGCGGGTGTAGTACATGAGCCAGCGCCGCCCGTCGTGGAGCACCATCGGATCGCGCGCATCGAAGCCGTCCTCGAAGAGGACCTGCTCGTGCCGCGTCCAGGTGAACAGGTCCTCGCTGGTCGCGAGGGACATCCGGTAGGCGGCGTGGTCGCTCGTGCCGCCTGCGTAGAACATCCAGCAGCGGCCGTCGTGATGGATCGCGTGCGGTGCCCACACATGGGTCTCGCCCTGCTCCCTGCGGGCGTGCAGCACCGGATCGTGGATCGTCCACTGCGCTCCCTCGAGATCGTCGGCGGAGGCGTGGAGGAACATCGTCTCGTCGAGCGGCGCGGCGGGCTCGGGATGCCAGATGCCGAAGAGGTGCCAGCGCCCGTCGGCCGCACGGATCAGGGTGTGGTCGTTGATGTACCAGGGGACCTCCGCCGACGGAGAGGCGTCGAGCAGGCGGCGCTTGGCGCCGGGGAGCAGGCGAACGGTCATGGGGCGCTCGCTGCGTGGCGTCCCGGCCGGGCGAGCATCGCGACGCTGAAGAACACCGCCGCCTGGCCCTGCTGCGCGCGGTAGCGGTAGGGGCCGCCGGAGGCGACCCGGCCGGAGCCGCCGGCCTCGATGATCTGCACCGTCTCCGGGGTCTCGATCTCGAGCGCACCCTCGATCACGTGATGCATGAGGCCCGGCAGCGGGATGCCTGCGCCGCCCTCGTAGACGTCCTCGCCCAGCAGCTTCCATTTCCAGGTCTCCACCGAGAGCGTCTCGGTGTCCACCGCGTCCAGCAGCACCGCCCAGCTGCCCGCGCTCGTGGACCAGATCTCCACGCCCTCGGGGGCATTGCCCGCCCCGACCCCCATCAGCGCGGCGAAGGTGGTGCCCAGACCAGCCGCGATCCGATCGAGGATCGCGACCGAGGGATTCGCCTGGCCGAGCTCGATCTGGGTGAGCATGCGGCGGGAGACGTCGCTGAGCTCGGCGAGCGCACCGACGCTGAGGTCCAGCTCCTGCCGGGCGGCGCGGATCCGCTCGCCGAGCTGCTCGACCACGGCGGGCCGCATCCCTCCGCTCATCCCAGGCCTCCCTGCTCGTCGGTGTCGTCGTGCCCCGAAGCCTAGCGGGGGTGACGGGAACTATATTGCGCATCGACGCTGATGCGCACTATGTTGCGCAGTAGCGACGTCATTCCTGCTCCCCACCCGTCGAAGGAGGTCTCTCGTGGCCGGTCACACCGCCCTCGCCCCCGCCCGGCGCGCCCCGGCGCGTCGACCCGACGGACCTCTGCTGCGCTGGTTCGGCTCCTACGGCACCTTCGCGGTCCCGCAGGCGGCCGCCCCGATCGCCTTCTCGCTGATCGCCCTGCCGCTGACCGGCAGCGCCTCCAGCGGTGCGGCGATGATGCTCGCGATGACGATCGCCCAGGTGATCGGCGCAGTGCCGATCACCCGCTTCGGCCGCCGCTTCCCCCCGATCCCCTTCCTGCGGGCGCTGATCGGCCTGCGCACGCTCGCCCTGGTGGGCATCGCCGTCCTCGCCGGGCTCGGAGCCCCCTTCCCGCTCGTGGTCGCCGGTGCCGCGCTCGCGGGCCTGGTCAACGGCGCCGCGTACGGGAACCTGCGCGCCGTGCTGAACCATCTGGTGCCCTCGGCGCGCCTGCCCCGGGCGCTCGGCGTGGCCGCCACCCTCAACGAGATCACGTTCGTGACCTCCCCGGTGCTCGCCGCGGCGCTGGGCAGCATCTCGCCGCAGGCCGCCGCGTGGGCGATGGTGCTGCTGGGGATGGGCCCGGTGCTGTTGCTGCCGAGGATCGCGACCGCCACGGCGCCGGGGCCCGAGCAGCGCCGCAGCCGCCTGCGCCTGACCCCGATGATCCTGCTGTGGCTGGTGTGCGGCGGGGCGAGCGCCGCGTCGATCTCCGCGATCGAGATCGGTGCGGTCTCGCTCGCGGTGGGCTTCGGCCTGCCGGCCGCCTGGGGCGTGCTGTTCCCCGTCGCGCTGTGCGTGACCTCGATCCTCGGCGGGATCTGGGTGAGCATCCACAACCGGATGCCGCGCCGCCGCACGGTGCTGGCCTGGCTGGCGGTGACCGCCCTCGGCGTGGCGGCCGTGGGCTTCGGCCACTCGGTGACCGCCACCGTGATCGGGGCGCTGCTGGTCGGCGCGGTGCTGGCACCGCTGTCCACCTTCTACTCCCTCGTGCTGGACACGCTGGTCGCCCCGGAGCACCGCGCGGAGGTCTTCGCCCAGCTGCGCACCGCCAATGCGCTGGGCATCATCACCTCGAGCGCCCTGCTGTCGATGGCGAGCCTGCAGGTGACGTACATGGTGGTGCTGGCACTGATCACGGCGGTGCTGGTGGTGGCCGGAGTGGTCTTCACCGCAGCCTGGGTGCGGGCCCGGCAGCGGCGCCTGGCACGGGAGGCCGCCGAGCGGCGGGCGCACGAGGCCTCCGTGCCCGCACCGCTCGGCTGAGGAGCCCTCAGCGCAGCCCGTGCCCGATCGGGTACGCCTCCCCCGTGCCGTCGGCCGTGGGAATCGGGACCGGCAGGGTGCCGCGCAGATTCACATCCCCGGCGAGCGCCCCGGCGAGCGCTTCGAGGTTGCAGTCCGAGGTGCCGTAGGCGGCCAGCGAGGCGTCGACCTCGCCGACGTGCACCACGTCGTACGGGTTGCGCAGCGAGGCGTGGACGACGGGGGTGTCGGTGGCGGCCAGCGCCTCGACCACCGCCACCTGCGAGGCCGGGGTCGTGAAGCCGGCCGAGCTGGTCAGCGCCAGCACCGCATCCGCGTCGGCCGCCGCGGCAGCGGCTTCCTGCGGGGTCGCGCCCGGCAGTGCGGTGCCCTCCAGGCCGTGCGCGGCCAGCGCCCGGACCGCCACGTCCATCAGCTCCGCAGTGCCGTAGCCGGTGACCAGCACGGAGGTGCCCCGGGTGAGCGGGAGGACGCCCCCGTCGTCCGCGATCAGGGTGATGGCGTCCTCGGCGATCTTCCGCGCCGTGCGCAGGAAGCGCTCCGTGCCGATCGCGTCGGCCGCCGTCGCGGGGTCCACGTGCACCTGGTCGAAGAGCCCGCGTCGCAGCTTCTGGGCGAGGATCCGACGCACGGACTCGTCCAGCCGCTCCTCGGTGATCTCCCCGGCCGCGACCGCGTCGCGGACCCCGCCGATGGCGACCACCAGATCCGGCGGCATGAGCATCTGGTCGGCACCGGCGAGGATCGCCTCGACCGGGACCCGGTCGTCGCCGAACAGCGTGCGCACGCCCTCCATCGCGAGGGAATCGGTGACGATCACGCCCTCGAAGCCGAGCTCCTCGCGCAGCAGACCGGTGAGGATCGGCTTCGAGAGGGTGGCGGGGACTCCCGAGTCGTCGAGCGCCGGGACCACGATGTGCGCCGTCATGATCGCGTCGATGCCCTCCTCGATCGCGGCGACGAAGGGCGGCAGGTCGAGCGTGTCGAGCTGCTCGCGCGTGTGATCGATGGTCGGCAGCCCCAGGTGGGAGTCGGTCGCGGTGTCGCCGTGGCCGGGGAAGTGCTTGGCCGCGGCCGAGCAGTTCGCCCCCTGGATGCCCCGGATCTGATGAGCCGCGAGGCGGGAGACCGCCTGCGGGTCCGCCCCCAGGGAGCGCACCCCGATCACGGGGTTCTGCGCTTCGATGTTGACGTCGACCACCGGGGAGAAGGCCTGGTGCAGCCCGGCGGCCCGGATCTCGGTGCCGACGATGTCGCCGGCCTTGCGGGCATGGGCGTGCGAATCGGTGGCGCCGAGAGCCATCTGCCCCGGCAGCGGGGTCGCGGGAGCCGGCAGCCGCCGGACGACGCCCCGCTCCTCGTCGGTGCTGATCACCAGGGGGATGCCGCCCGTGTCGAGGGCGGCCTCCTGGACGTCGTTCGAGAGCGCTGCGATCTGCTCGATGCTCTCGAGGTTCTCGCTCCACGCGAAGTAGATCAGTCCGCCCACATGATGGGTGCGGACGATCTCCGCGATGGTGTCCACGCCGGTGGACGTCGTGTTGGAGGCATGCGGCGTATCGGCCGTGGAGCCGTAGCCGACGGCGACGAACAGCTGGCCGATCTTCTGCTCGATGCTCATTCCGGCGAGGATCTCGTCGATGCGCGCGTCGTCGGCGGGACCTCCCTCGGCGTGCGCGGCGGTGGGCAGGGCCGCGGCGGCCCCGGCGCCGGCGAGGGCGGCCGCCCCGAAGGTGCGGCGGGAGAGGGAGGGCAGGGCGTGGTGAGTGCTCATCATGTTCTCCTCAGTAGAGCCGGTAGCGCTGGGTGGTGGCGAAGAAGCGCTGGGACTCGCGCTCCCAGGCGGCGACGATCGCTTCGGGGCTCTCTCCCGCCTCGAGCATGGCGCGGGTGCGCTTGGTGCCGGAGAGCTTGTCGATCCAGCAGACGTCCTCCTCGGTGCGGCAGTCCTCGCCCTCGCGCCAGTCGACCTCGTCGACCGTGCGCAGCAGCGCGGACAGCACGTGGATGCCGGTGCGCACCGGCTCGTAGGCCATCGGATCGGTGACGTGCAGCTGCAGACCGCCGCAGAACTCGCCGGCGTGCTTCGAGGAGACGGGGGTGGCGAACATCGGCCGGTACAGCACCCCGGGCAGCTCGGCGGCCCGCAGCTCGCCGATGATCGCGTCGACGTGCTCCTCGGTGAGGAACGGGGCGCCGAACCAGAGGAACGGCGTGGTGGTGCCGCGGCCCTCGGAGATGTTCAGCGATTCGATGAGGCCGGTGCCCGCGTAGACCACGGCGGTGTCCGGCGTGGGGATGTTCGGGGAGGGCAGCACCCACGGCAGGTCCGCGGCGGCCGGGTCGTCGGCGTCGTACCCGCTCATCGCGATCACCTCGAGGCTGACGGCGCCGTCGAGGAACTCGCCGTTGAACAGCCGTGCCAGCTCGCCGACGGTGAGGCCGTGGGTCTGCGGGATCTCACGCAGGCCCACGAAGCTCGACAGCTCCGGCTCGAGCACGAAGCCCTCGATGTCGGATCCCAGCGGGTTGGGGCGGTCCAGCACCAGGAACCGCTTGCCGTTCTCGGCGGCGGCCTCCATCGCGTAGTACATGGTCCAGATGTAGGTGTAGAAGCGGGTGCCGATGTCCTGGATGTCGAAGACCAGCAGGTCCACGTCGGCGAGCATCTCCGGGGTGGGCTTCTGCGTCTCGCCGTACAGCGAGCGCACCGGCAGCCCGGTCTTCTCGTCGATGTAGTCGCCGACGGACCCGCCGGCGGGCTCCGCACCGCGCACCCCGTGCTCGGGGCCGAACAGGGCGGTCATGGTGAAGCCGCCCGCGTCCTGGGCCTCGACCAGCAGATCGATCGTGGAGCGCAGCTCGCGGTCCGTGCCGGTGGGGTTGGTGATCAGGCCGACGCGCGCATCGCGCAGGGTCTCGAGCGCCTCGGGCTCCAGCAGGTTCTCCACGCCGAGGCGGAGGTCGCCGTGCCGGCCGTGGCCCTTGCCGTTGCCGTGGCCCTTCCCTGCGCCTTTGCCCTTCTCGCCGGGAGCGGCGACGGCGGCGCCAGCGGAGGCGAGGACGGCGCCGGCCGGGAGGGTGCCGAGGCTCGCCAGGACCCGGCGGCGTCCGGGCCGGGCGGCCCCGGCGTCCTGCGGGGCGGTGGATCGGGATTCTGCGTGCAGCACGGGGACCTCCGTCGTCGTCGTCGGAACGTGCGCCGGGGAGGCTCGCTCCCGCGGGCGGCGCACGGTGTGGAACGCTACCGTGCCGTGGCCCGCGTCACCACCGGTTCGGTGAACCTCGCCGAGCCGCCTGCGCGGATCGGACTACCGTGTGGTCTGTGCGGAGCCGACGCCCGCGCGCACCGCGAGGAAGGAGTGCTGATGGCCGGGACGGGCAGCTGCTGCGCCGCCGGGAGAGCCGGCGTGGAGGGCGACTCGGCCGACGCACGGGCCGGGACGCACCGGGACGTCGCCGCGGATCCCCTCCTCCTCGCCGTCGCCGCACCGACTGCGGAGGTCCGGGCCCGCGCGGAGCGGGCCGTGCTCGTCGAGGCCGGGCCCTTCCGGATGGGCACCGAGGACGCCGACCGCAATCCCGGCGACGGCGAGTCCCCCGTGCGCACGGTCGACGTGCCCGCCTTCCGGATCGATGCCGCCTGCGTGACGGGCGCCGAATTCGCGGCGTTCGTCGCGGAGACCGGGTACGTCACCGAGGCGGAGGAGTTCGGCTGGTCGTTCGTGTTCGGCGCGCTGCTGGGCAAGGAGCTGCGGCGCGCGAGCCGGAAGCCTCCCGGCACGCCCTGGTGGCGGGCGGTCGAGGGGGCGCGCTGGGATGCGCCCGAGGGGCCGGGCTCCTCGCTCGAGGGTCGCGAGGACCATCCCGTGGTGCACGTGTCGCTGCGGGACGCGGAGGCCTTCGCGGCCTGGTGCGGGATGCGGCTGCCGCGCGAGGCGGAGTGGGAGAAGGCCGCCCGCGGGGGCCTGGACCAGGCCCGCTACGCCTGGGGGGATCAGCTGACGCCGGGCGGTGAGCACCGCTGCAACATCTGGCAGGGCGCGTTCCCTGTGCGCAACACCCTCGAGGACGGCCACCTCGGCACCGCGCCGGTGCGCTCCTTCCCGCCCAACGGCTTCGGCCTCTACGAGGTGGCCGGGAACGTCTGGGAGTGGTGCAGCGACCGCTGGACGACGGGCAGCGCCGCCTCCCTGACCGGGGACGTGCGGGTGATGCGCGGCGGCTCGTACCTCTGCCACGACTCGTACTGCAACCGGTACCGGGTCGCGGCCCGCTCCTCCACCGCCGCGGAGGACGCGAGCGGCAACAAGGGCTTCCGCCTCGCCGCCGACGCCTGAGCGCACTCGTCAGGGCGTGAGGCCCCAGCGCTGCTTGAGCGCGTCGACGTGGGCGCCGAGCTCCGCCGACATGTCCACCTCGGGATCCAACAGCCACTGGACCTGCAGACCGTCCATGAGGGCGATCGTGGAGCGGGCGATGCGCTCGGCGGGGGCGTCGGCGCGGATGGTCCCCTCTCGCTGCCCTTCGTGGACCGCGTCGACCAGCAGCTGGTGCGAACCCTCGTAGTGGCGCCGCATCCACCCGTGCGCGGGGTGGCCGGGGCTCGCGGCCTCGCCGATCACGGTCATGTAGAGCGCGACCAGCGGGCGACGGCCGGAGTTGGTGCGCGCGAGCGTGACGAGGCCGTCGAACACATCCCACGGCGGCGGCGCATCCGTCTCCTCGAGCGCGTCCATCGCGTCGCGGTGGTCGAGCACGGCTCCCAGCAGCGCGGCTTTCGAGGGGAAGTGGTGGACGAGACCCGAGGGAGAGATGCCCGCAGCCTCGGCCACCTGCGCCATCGAGGTGGCGGCGTAGCCGTGCTCGGCGATGAGCGCGATCGCCGCCCGCAGCACCGCCTCGCGCACCACGGCAGAGTCCTGGCCGCGGGGCCGGCCGGGGCGTCGGCGGGAGGGGCGCGCCTCAGAACTGTTCGTGCTCATGCAGCTCCTTCGAGGTTTCTCGAAGGTCACTATCGCACGGGGTGCGGCGCGCGCCGCCCCTCCCGCCGGTGTCACCTGACGCCGCGGATGAACATGGTCAGCACGGCGCCGAGGATCGCCGAGATGAGCGCGGCCACCAGCAGCGCGGTGAAGTCGGTGCCGCCGCCGATGTTCGCGAGCAGGAAGCCGCCGAAGGCCGGGGCCAGCGACTGCGGCAGGGCGTTGGCGATGTTGAACACGCCCAGATCCTTGCCGGACTGCTCACGGTCCGGCAGCACCTCGAGCACGAGGGCGAGATCGACGGCGACGTAGGTGCCGTAGGCGAGACCCATGATCGCCTCGACCACGTAGAACGCGGTGACCGTGTCCGCGTGCAGGAGCATGTAGGTGGCCAGGCCGAAGATGAGGATCGAGAGCGCCACGAAGATCTTGCGCCGGCCCAGCAGGTCCGAGACCCAGCCCGAGAGCAGGCTCGCAGCCATCGAGGTGACGGTATAGATCGTCACCCCCGTGGCGACGGCTGCGGCCGCCGGCTTCGGGTCGAGCCCCAGGTGATTCTCCATGTACAGCAGCCGGAACGTGGTGAACATGAAGGACGCGAGGACGATCGTGAAGCGCCCGGCCCAGGCGAGCCCGAAGTCGGGGAACCTCAGCGGGTTGCGCCAGAACGACGTGGCGAGCTCGCGCAGGTTGAACGGGTGGCGGTTCTGGCGCAGCACCGGCTCGGGCAGCATGAAGGCGAAGACCATCACGAGAGCCATGCCGATGACGCCCGGCACCAGGAAGAGCGCGAACATGTTCTCTGCCAGCCCGGAGGCGAGCCAGGTCGCGATCAGCACCCCGAGGTTGCCGGCGATGCCGACGAGGCCCGAGACCCTGCCGTACTGCGCGGCGGGGAGCTGATCGGAGATCGCGGCCATATAGGCGGCCAGGGCCAGGTTGCCGGCGGCCTGCGCGAGCAACCAGCCGATCGCCATCACCAGCGCGCCGGGAGCGACCGCGATGAGCAGCAGACCCACCAGCATGCCCACCGATCCGATGATGAGCCAGGGCCGACGCCGGCCGAAACGACTCGTGGACCTGTCCGAGATCCGCCCGCCGAGCGCGTTGAAGAGGACCGCCGCGAGAGCGCCGGGGGCCACGGCGAAGGCGGTGATCGAGGCCTGCTCGGCCGCATCGGCGGCGAGCTCGCCGGCCTTCATCTGGATCGAGATGGTCGCCGGCCCCATCAGGGCGATGAAGATCCCGAGCTGGCCGAGCATGACGCCGAGCACGAACCACCAGGGGCGGGGTTTGTCGTACTCGATCCCGAGATGCGGGATCGGCAGCTTGGGACCGATGAGATTCGGCCTGCCGTCGGGATCGATGGTCGGATCCGGCGCGAAGCCGGTGCCGGCGTTCTGGGTCGTCACAGCGGGACTCCTTCGTCTGAGATACGTGAACGGGATGTGCTGGGTTCGCTGCTGTGCGGGACCGAGCGACACGACCGTGACGCACATTATTAGTGCATGCCCACCAATAAGTCGATCAGACACCTTCCAGTGGTCGCTTTCCTTGACATGCCAGCTGCGCGACCAGCCCCCTCCGAGGGTCTTAACGCGCACCCTGTCGTGTCGGCGTCAGACACTGCACGCCGGGCCTCCGCCTACCGGTGCGCTCTTCGCCCTGGAGTTCTCACCTCTGCACACGCTCCGAGTCCACCCCGTCGCTGCGCACGAGCTGGACGAACACAAGGGCGACGCCGAGCAGACCCAGGAGCACCACCACGATGTCGATGAGTTCACTGGCCGAACCCACCATTGCCGCGCGTCTGTCGCTCGCGAGAGTGCTGATCGAGGCGACCGCTCTGAGCTGCAGGTTGAAAACCAGGTGCGCGAGAAGGATCGGGAGGAATCGGCCGAACAGGTGGTACAGCCCAACGAGTCCAGCCGCCCACAGAGTCATGCCGAGTGATGTTCCGAGCCCGTAGTAGATGTGGAACACGACGCGGAGCACCACGGCGACCAGATAGACAACAGGCCACGGGACGCGCGCGGCACGCAGGGCGACGATGAGCAGCGCGAGGATGATGATCTCCTCGACCGCCCCACCGACGCCGCTGGCGATCGTGTCGAAGACGGCACCCGCAACAGTGTCAGCAACAGGGTGCTCCTCGACCGCTGGTCCAGCCATCCACGGGAAAAGTTCGATCAGCAGGGCACCGAGTGACTGGGTGACATTGACCAGCATCCACGCGGCGAAGAAGACGAGCGCCGCCGTGCGCTTCCCGAACGCGGGCTGCCTGCCCAGTCCTACGCGGTCGCGAGGAGTTCCTGTCGCAGAGGCGATGACGTAGAGCACGATCAGACCGGCACCAGCCAATGCCAGTGATCCGATGATCGTCTGCACGGAAGATTCCCACGTGGGGATCGAACGCTCCGCAGGTTCGATCAGGTAGGCGATGGCCCGGACCGTCGACGGCCCCCAGCGCACGAGATAGAGCGTGAGTGCCAGCCCCACAGCCCACCATCGCCACGGTGCGCTCAGCGGTCGGGCCAATGTCAACGGTCGCAGCGGTGGGCGCGTCGGGCGGGGAGTTTGTTCGGGTCCAGGTTCCGCAGGGCTCTCGCTCATGACCGGAGCGTATGCGGGCTCGTCAGCCCGCCGATCCCCGGAGCTGGCCCTCTCAGGCGGCGCGGCGGCCGGCGGCGAGGTCGAGGAGGTGGTCGAGCACGGTCTCCCCGCTGGCGCGCAGGCCGTTGTGCTCGTACTCGCTGGTGACCCAGGCGCGCAGGCGCGGCAGCAGCGCGGCGGTGGCCATCGAGAACTCGCGCGGCACGTAGGCGTCGTCGTAGTAGACCGCAGCGGCACCGGGGACGTCGGCGGCCCGCAGCGCGGCCTCGTCGTACAGCGCCGGCCACTCGTGCTCGGCGAGCAGGTCCGCAGCCTCGGCCCAGATCTCGAGCTCCGGGTCCTCGGCGAACAGGTCGCGGTGGATGTGCTCGCCGGCCAGCAGCGTCGGGTCCTCGCGCACGGCGTCGGGCATGGTGCGGTCGGCGGCCCAGCGGGTGGCGACCCCGTCGGCCCAGCAGCTCTCGTGGATCACCGCGTACAGCGGGTTGCGGCCCCCGAAGGGCAGCGCCGCGGCGAGGTCGTGGGCGAAGGCCGGGGAGGCGGGGTCGAGGTCCAGCAGGTGATGGAGGCGCTCGGCGCCCTGGGAGGCGCCCAGCAGATGGCCCAGGCGGCGCAGCCGTTCGACGCCCACGCGCTGCCCGTCCGGGAGGCGCAGGCGCCCGGCGTCGGCGGCGTCGGCGAGGCGGCGGAAGCGGTCGCGGTCCGCGGGGAAGCGGGCCCAGTGGCGCTCGCTGCGGCCGATCATGCCCTGCCAGGTCGTGGCGTAGACGTCGTCCATGCCGGGCCCGACGGTGGGCAGGCCGCCGGTGAACAGCGCCGTGTCGACGCTGCCCGCGGCGGCGCTGAGGTAGCGCAGGGTGGTGAAGCCGCCGAAGGACTGCCCCAGCAGCGACCA
>CAZHSL010000054.1:0-11563 GCA_964535185.1 uncultured Corynebacterium sp. | reverse complement strand
GACTTCTCGAGGCCGGGGATCGTGGGGGACGTCACGAGGCTCAGAGTACTTCGGGCCGTCGAGGTACGAGGGCGCTTCGGGCAAACGCGGCAGATCCGTGACCTTCAGCGGCCCCGGCACGGCAGGCATCGATGGATTCGCAGGTCACGCGGATGCCGGCGTCGTCGGCGCGTGATCGCGGCGCGGTGGCGGACCGGACGCGGCCCGTGGGGCGTCCACTGCGGGTTCACCGGCTGTTCGTTCACCCGTCCGGCCCCCGTCACCGGGTTGCGACCACGCCGTGACCTGCGGCGTGACCAGCGTCTCTGCCCGGTGGCGGCCGCTCGGCCCGACGGCGGCAGAGCGGGCCCGGGAGCCGGCTGCGGCGGAGCGGCCCCAGCCGGCGCCGGGGATCGGCTCAGGCGTCTGTGCGGTGCTCGGCGACGGCGTCGACCGCGCGGATCAGCCCCAGGTGGCTGAAGGCCTGGGGGAAGTTCCCTGCCATCCGCTGCGCGCCGGCGTCGTACTCCTCGGCGAACAGGTCCAGATCGTTCCCGCAGGCCAGGAGGGTGTCGAGGAGGGCCTGTGCGTCGTCGATCCGGCCAGAGCCCGCGTACTGCTCGACCAGCCAGAAGCAGCACACCAGGAACGGGTGCTCATCGCCGGGCAGACCGTCCTGGCCGTGGGTGCGGTAGCGCAGGATCAGCCCGCCGTCCACGTGGAGGTCCTGCTCGATCCGGGCAACGGTGGCGAGCATGCGCGGATCGTCCGCGGGCAGGAATCCGGTGTGCGGGATCTGCAGCAGCGAGGCGTCGACCTCGGTGGAGTCGTAGGTCTGGCGGAACGCGCCGTCGGGGCCGACCCCGCGGGTCAGCACCTCCTCGCGCACCTGGTCGCGCAGACGCTCCCACTGCTCCACCTCCTCGTCCCGTGCCGGCAGGCCGTGGCGGCGCACCGCCTCGATCGCCCGGTCGAACACCGCCCACACCATCACCCGGCCGTGGGTGAAGTAGGCGGGGTCGCCGCGCATCTCCCAGATGCCCTGATCGGGCTCGTCCAGCCGGTCGATCGTGAAGCGCACCAGCGCCTTCTGCAACGGCCAGGACCACCGGGTCTCCTCCACCCCTGCCTCGCGCATCATCGCCAGCGCGATCATGACCTCGCCCACCACGTCGGCCTGGAACTGCGCCGCCGCGCCGTTGCCGACCCGCACCGGCGCGGAGTCCTCGTACCCGGGCAGGTGCTCGAGCTCCCGCTCCATCAGGTTCCGGTCCCCGGTGATCGAGTACATGATCTGCAGCCGCTCGGGGTCGCCGGCGATCGCGCGCAGCAGCCATTCCCGCCATCCGGCGGCGGCGTCGACGTGCCCGTGGGTCAGCAGCACCTCGAGCGAGAGCGCCGCGTCCCGCAGCCAGCAGAAGCGGTAGTCCCAGTTGCGCACCCCGCCGAAGTCCTCCGGCAGGCTGGTGGTGGGCGCGGCGACGATACCTCCCGTGCGGCGGTGGGTCAGCGCTCGCAGCACCAGCAGCGACCGGGCCACCGGCTCGGCGTGCTCCTCGTCGACCCGCACCTGCCCCAGCCAGTCCGTCCACTCCGCGCAGGTGCGCTCGAGCGCCGGGCGGGCATCGCCCACCGGCGGCACCTCGAGCCACGAGGGGAACCAGGTCATCACCCAGGAGGTCTCCTGCCCGGCGGTCAGGTGGTGGCTCCCGTGGTGCGAACGGTGCTCGCCCGCGGTCAGGGCCGGGCCGTGCAGGGCGATCCCGTCCCCGCCGGCGATCGCGATCAGCACCTTCTCGCCGGCCGTGTCCTCGCCGCGGCGCACCCACGGCGCGGCCAGCCCGTACTCGAAACGGATCTTCAGCTCCTGGACGACCTCCACCTCGCCCTCGGTGCAGCGCACCATGCGGACCAGGTCGGCGTGGTCCTCGACGTCGCCGCGCAGCGACGTGGCCGATCCGGGGGAGCCGCCGGAGGCGCCGGAGGCCTCGCCGTCGTCGTCGCCGGATGAGCTGTCCCGCACCCGGTCCTCACCGCTCTCGTCCTGCGCGGCCGTCCGCCCGGAGCCGGGCATGGTCGAGGCGCTGCTGTCCGCCTCCGGGGTGGAGACGTCGCCGCCGGCGATCGGCATGAACTCGGTGACGGTCGCCGTGCCGGTGGGGGAGCGCCACTGCGTCTCCAGCACCATCGTGCCGGGCAGGTAGCGGCGCGAGACCACCTCGCCGTCCGCGATCCGCAGCGACCAGTGCCCGTGGTCCTCGGTGCCGAGCAGCGAGCAGAACACCGCGTCGGAGTCGAAGCGCGGCAGGCACAGCCAGTCGATATCCCCCTCCCGGGTCACCAGCGCCGTGGTGCGCTGGTCGGAGAGCAGGGCGTGGTCCTCGATGAGCGGGCTCGTCATCCTCCCAGTGCATCACGGAGGAGGGCCCCTGCGGGGCTCATCGCTCGTGTGTCGCCCCCAGCTCGGCGAGGACCTCGGGCAGCGCCGCTCCCGAGAAGTCGAACATCGCCTGGTTCTCCCACGCGTTGCCGGAGCTCGGGTCCTCCGGGTCCCACCCGGCTCCCTCGACCGCCGTCCAGGCCGGCTCCCAGTACACGACGCCGCGCCCCCGGCCGCCCTGGGCCGCGGCGGTGACGTCCTGGACCGCGCGGAAGAAGGCCGCCTGCCCGCCGGGCGTGGGCGGGTACCCCTCGGGCAGAGCGGTCTCCGCATCGACGATGTTGGGGAACGGCGCGCGGGGATCGTCCTCGAGGGTGAAGGGATAGGCGGTCTCGACCACGATCACGTCCCGGTCGTAGCGGGCGCCGAGCGTGCTGATCGCCTCCTGCAGGTCCGCGAGGGTGCCGTGCCAGTACGGGTAGTAGGACAGGCCGATCACGTCCAGCGGGACCCCGCGCGAGACGGCCTCGTCGAACCACCAGGTCAGCCCCTCGATGCCGTCCTGGAGGTTCGTCAGGTGCAGCATCACCTCCGCTGTGGGGAACACGTCGGCCACCGCCCCGGCGCCGGCGCGCAGGAAGCGGGCGAGGTTCTCCCACTGGGCGCCCTCGACGTCGTCCTGCGGATCCACGTCCCAGGTCTGGCCGTGCGGCCAGAGCATGCCGGGGTTGATCTCGTTGCCGACCTGGACCATCGCGACGTCCACACCGGCATCGCGCAGCAGCGTCAGGGTGGAACGGGTGTGCTCGGCGACGGCAACCGCCAGCTGTCGGGGATCGTGCTGCGCCCACGCTGCGGGCACATGCTGCGCACCGGGATCCGTCCAGGTGTCCGAATAGTGGAAGTCGACCAGCACGTCCATGCCCGCGTCGCGGATCCGGCGCGCCATCTCCACGGTCCGCTCCGGGGTGCAGTATCCGTCGGCCGGATCCACCCAGACCCGCAGGCGGCCGAGAGTCGCCCCGCTGTGCGCCATCAGCTCTACGGGGTCGACGGGCTCGGGGCCGCCCGGCGCGGTGTAGACGGCGCCGTGCTCCTCGTTCTTCGGGATGCCGGAGAGATCCGCGCCGCGCACCGTGCGGGACGCGAGATCGGGTGTGAGGCGGAGCTCGTCGATCTGCGCCCACACGCCCTCGGCACCGCTGACGCGCAGGGTGATGTCGAGGATCCCGCGCGCCGCCGGGGCGCTCACCGCGAGCTCGAGCCAGGCGCCCTCGGCCCCGGTCACGGGCACGTGCACGCGGTCGGTGCGGTTCCGGCTGCGCAGCTCGAGGGAGGCGGCCCGGCCGTCCCCGCCGGCCCTGACCAGCGCACGGAGGGTGCGCTCCCCGCCCCGGCCGACGACGACCCGCTGCGAGACGGCGACCTCCTGGCCGGCAGCGGGCACGAGGTGGAGCACGTGCGGGCGCCCGCCCGCGGCGCGGACCTGCGCGGAGGAGGACTGCCCGGAGAGCCTCCACCGCGACAGGCCCTCGGCGAACCCGGGGTTCGCGAGCTGGTCCCGCTCGCGTGCCTCGGCGCCCGGGGACGGGGCGGTCAGGAGCGCGCCGGTGCCCAGCACCGCGCCCGAGGCGGCGAGGCCGCCCAGGCGTCGGCGGGACATGGCCGTCGCTCCGGGCGAGCGGTGCGAGGCGGGGGTGCGGTGGGTGGACATCATCGTTCTCCCTGTCGTCGTTGCCGGAGGAGGTCGCCGTCAGTCCGCGGCGACCGGTGCGGGGGCGGGGATGCGGGCGGTGGCGACCCCGCCGGCCGGGACCTCGAGCGAGCCGATCCCGTCCACGGAGGCGGTCACGCCCTCCCCGGTGTGGTTCAGGGCGATCAGGTGGCGGGTGCCGTCCTCCCCGACGCGTTCGAGCAGCTCGACGTCCTCGGGGAGGTCGCCCTTCGTGATCCGGGCGCTGGCGTACACCTCGTCGAACAGCGCGGAGAGGTCCTCGACACCGAGATCCGAGGCCAGGTACCAGGCGCGGCCCCGTCCATGATCGTGACGGGTGGCGGCGGTCCCCCCGGGCACGGGTCCGTCCACGTAGCTGCCGATGGCCTCGGCGCCGGTGAGATGGAGATCCTCGCACCACACGCGGGAGCGCAGCGGCTTCCCGTGGATCACCAGGCGCGCCTCCTCGCCCTGGCGCAGCGGGCAGAACTCGTGGACCTCGAGGCCGAGCACCGGGGCGAGCGCTGCGTTCAGCCCGCCGTCGCGCACGCCGTCCTCCCGATCGACGATCCCGGAGAAGGGTCCGACCACCAGGCGTCCGCCGTCGCGCACGTACGCGGAGATGTTCGCCGCCGCCGCATCGGTGAGCAGGTAGGAGGCCGGGGCCAGGACCACGCGGTATCCGCTGAGGTCGTCCTCGGGGTAGGCGAAGTCGACGGCGACGTGGTCGCGCCACAGCCGCTCGTACCAGGTCTGGATCTGTGCGCGATGGCCGAGCGCGACGGAGGGCCGCCACGGGAGGTCCTGCGCCCAGTGCGACTCCCAGTCCCACAGGATCGCCACGTCGGCCTCGACGCGGGAGCCGCGCAGGTCCGCGAGGCCGTCCAGGCGCGCACCGAGCTCGGTGACCTCGCGCCAGACCCGGCTGCCGGTGCCGGCGTGGGGGACCATCGTCGAGTGGAACTTCTCGGCTCCCTTGCGGGAGGCGCGCCACTGGAAGAACATCACCGCATCGGCGCCGCGCCCCACGTGCGAGAGGGAGTTGCGGGCCATCTCGCCGGGCTTCTTGGCGATGTTGCGGTCCTGCCAGTTGACCCCCGAGGTGGAGTGCTCCATGAGCATCCACGGGCGGCCGCGGGCGATCGATCGGGTGAGGTCGGCGTCGAGGGCCAGCTCGACGAAGTTCCGCTCGTCGGCCGCGATCAGGTAGTGGTCGTTGGAGACCACGTCGACCTCGTCCGCCCACGCCCACAGATCGATGTTCGGGCAGGTGTGCGCCATGAAGTTCGTGGTCACCGGGATGTGCGGGGTGATCTCGTGCAGCACGTCCCGCTCCGCGCGGAAGCAGTCGAGGATCTGGGCGGAGCTGAAGCGGCGCCAGTCGAGCTCGAGCGAGGGGTTCTGCATCGAGGGGGTGGGCAGCGGGGCGTGGATGTCCTCCGGTTCTCCGAAGACCTGCCCCCAGAAGGCGGTGCCCCAGGCGGCGTTGACGCCGTCCAGCGACCCGTGGCGCTCGAGCGCCCAGCGGCGGAACGCCTCCTGCGCGAAGGTCGAGAAGCTCTCGCCGACGGGCGCGCCGTACTCGTTGTGCACGTGCCAGAGCGCGAGGGCGGGATGGTCCCCGTAGCGCTCGGCCAGGGCGCGGGTGATGCCGGTGGCCGCCTCGCGGTAGGCGGGGGCCGAGGGGCAGGCCATGCCGCGCGAGCCCGGGCCCAGCGCTCGGCCCTCGCGGTCGACCACGCGCGCCTCGGGATGGTCGCGGAAGAACCAGGCCGGGGGAGCGGCTGTGGGCGTGCCCAGGTCGATGCGGATCCCGGCCTCGTGCAGCAGCGCGAAGACCTCGTCCAGCCACCCCCAGTGGAACTCCCCGCGGCGGGGCTCGAGGCTCGCCCAGGAGAACATCCCGATGCTGACCAGGTTCACGCCGGCCTCGCGCATCAGGCGCACGTCCTCGACCCAGGTCTCGCGGGTCCACTGCTCGGGGTTGTAGTCGCCGCCGTAGGCGAGTCCCTCGAGCCCGACCGGCCAGGAGGGGCGGGGTGCGGCGCCGGTCGGGGACAGGGAGGAGGAAGCATTCTGGAATCGATCACGGGTCATGAGGCATGACCATGGCATGCCGTGGACAGCGCCCGCAAGCCCTCGGTGGGCGCCTTGACTGTAAACGATCACAGTTCTACGATCTCAGCCGCACCGCTCGGCCCCGAGCGGGCCGTCCATCGCAAGGAGGCGAGCATGTCCCGTGCCACCCCACCCCGACCGGGCACGCGCCCGTCGCGCCGCCAGCTCCTGCGGTCCGGGGCCGGTCTCGGCACCGCCGGGCTCGTCGGCGGAGCCCTCGCCGGCTGCGGATCGACGTCCTCCTCGGCGCCGGTCGAGCTGACCTTCTGGACCTGGGCGCCGGGCATCGAAGAGGTGGTGGCGCTCTGGAACCAGCAGAATCCCGATGTGCAGGTGCTCGTGAGCAGGCAGGACGCGGGCGATGCCGCGGTGACCAAGCTGCTCACGGCGGTGCGCGCGGGCAACGGCGCCCCGGACGTGGTCCAGGCCGAGTACCAGAGCATCACCTCGCTGGTCGCCTTCGACGCGATCGACGACATCTCCGAGGACCTCGACCCCGGCACGGCGGAGCACTTCGCCGAGGGCATCTGGTCCTCCGTCGGCATCGGCGACGGCGGGGTCTACGCCATCCCGCAGGACACCGGCCCGCTGCAGTTCTACTACCGCGAGGACGTCTTCGAGGACCTCGGCCTGTCCGCCCCCGAGACCTGGGAGGACTACGCCGAGGTGGCACGGGCGGTCCACGAGGCCGATCCGTCGATGTACCTCGGCACCTTCTCCTCGACCGACCCGGGCCTGTTCGTGGGCCTGGCGCAGCAGGCCGGGGCCTCGTGGTGGGAGATCGAGGGCGAGCGCTGGAAGGTCGCGATCGACGCCGAGCCCACCCGTCGGGTGGCCGAGTTCTGGGGCGGGCTGGTCGAGGAGGGGGTCATCGCCGCCGAGCCGATGTACACCCCGCAGTGGAACGCGGCGCTGAACGACGGCACACAGATCGGCTGGGTCTCCGCGGCGTGGGCGCCCGGCGTGCTCGAGGGCAACGCCGGCAGCACGGCCGGTGCCTGGCGGATGTCCACGATCCCGCAGTGGGAGCCGGGAGCGAACGACACCGGCAACTGGGGCGGTTCGGCCACCTCCGTGGTCGTCGGCAGCGCACACCGGGCCGAGGCCGTGCGCTTCGCGGAATGGATGAACACCTCGGCCGACGGCGTGCTCGCCCTCGTGGAGCACAGCGGCGTCTTCCCTGCGGATCTGGCCAATGCGGCGGAGGCGCTCGAGACGCCGCCGGAGTTCTTCTCCCGCCAGAGCGACTTCTACGAGCACTCCACGGACAACGCGGACGGGGTGCAGCCCTTCACCTTCGGGCCGAACGTCAACGTCGCCTATTCGCTGTTCAACGATGCCTTCGGGGTCGCGACCCGGGCCGCGACCGCCGCCGCCTTCGGGGACGCGGTCACGACCGTGCACGAGGGCACCGTCGCCGATCTCGAGAACCAGGGGTACGACCTCGCATGAGCGCTCCCACGACCACCACCACCGCATCGCTGCGTCGGCGCACCGACCGCTTCGGGTACGTCTTCATCGCACCGGCCGCTCTCTGCTTCCTCGCCTTCCTGGCGATCCCCATCGTCTATGCGCTCTACGTCAGCTTCCGGCGCGAGCGGGTCGTCGGCCTCGGCCTGGGCGACGGCGGCCGCACAGAGGTGTGGGTGGGGCTGGGCAACTACGCCGCCGTGCTGGCCGACAGCGAGTTCCTCGCCAGCGCCCTGCGCGCGCTCGTCTACGGGCTGGTGCTGGTGCCGACCATGCTCGGGCTGGCCCTGCTGTTCGCGCTCCTGCTGGACTCCGGCCGTGCCCGGATGCGGCGCCTGGCCCGGATCGCGATCTTCCTGCCCTATGCCGTGCCCGCGGTGATCTCCTCGCTGCTGTGGGGCTTCCTCTACCTCCCCGGCACCAGCCCGGTCCACTTCCTGGCCGAGGCCGCCGGGGGCAGCCTCCCGGACGTGCTCTCGCCGCAGCTCGTGCTGCTGGCGATCGCGAACATCGGCATCTGGGGCGGCACGGGCTTCAACATGGTGGTGCTGTACACCTCCCTGCGCTCGGTCCCGCGCGAGCTCTACGAGGCGGCCACGCTCGACGGCTGCTCCGAGCTGCAGACGGCGGTGCGGGTCAAGGTCCCGATGATCCTGCCCTCGCTGATCATGACCTGCGTGTTCTCGATCATCGCGACGCTGCAGGTGTTCGCCGAGCCGATGCTGCTGCGGCCCCTTACCAACTCGATCTCCACGACCTGGTCGCCGCTGATGAAGATCTACCGCGACGCCTTCACCGAGAACGACATCTACACGGCCTCCGCGGGGTCCGTGCTGGTGGCCCTCGCGACCTTCGTCATCTCCTTCGGCTTCCTGCGCCTGGTGCGCAGCCAGGCCTTCGCCCAGGAAGAGCGGTGAGCACTGCCATGACCACCTCCACCACCGACGACCTCGCCCCGACCGGCTCCGCCCCGCCGCGCTCCCGGGCCGCACGGACGGCGCCCCCGTCACGCAGCGGCTCCGGCGGCGTCGGCGCCGAGAAGCCCTCGCTCGTCGCCACCGGCGTCCTCGTCCTCGGCGCGCTGTACGGCCTCATCCCCATCCTCTGGGTGCTGTTCGCCGCCTCGAAGAGCGCCGACGAGCTCTTCTCCACCTTCACATTCGCCCCCTCGACGTACCTGCTGGAGAACCTGCGGGATCTCTTCGCCTACCGCGACGGGCTGTTCCTGCGCTGGGCCGGGAACACCGCGCTGTACGCGCTCGGCGGTGCGCTGGTGTCGACCCTCGTCTCCGCCGCGGCCGGATACGGGCTCGCCATCTTCGACTTCCGCGGCAAGAAGCTCTTCTTCAACGTGATCCTCGCCGGGGTGCTGGTGCCGGCGGTGATCCTCGCCGTCCCGCAGTACCTGCTGTTCGCCGAAGCGGGCCTGGCGAACACCTACTGGGCGGTGTTCCTGCCCAGCATCCTGAACCCCTACGGGATCTACCTCGCCCGCATCTACGCGGGCGCCTCAGTGCCGCGGGAGATGATCGAGGCGGCGCGCACGGACGGCGCCGGCGAGATGAGGATCTTCTCGCGCTTCGCGGTCCCCCTGATGCTGCCGGGCCTGGTCACGGTGTTCCTGTTCCAGTTCGTGGGGATCTGGAACAACTACATGCTCCCGTACATCATGCTCGGCGACGACTCGCTGTTCCCCATCACCGTGGGCCTGTCGACCCTCATGAACCAGGGGGCCTCCCAGCCGGCGATGTACACCACCGTGATCACCGGGGCCCTGGTCTCGATCATTCCGCTGATCGCCCTGTTCCTGCTGCTGCAGCGCTACTGGCAGTCCGATCTCACCGGCGGCGCTGTCAAGGGGTGAGACGGACCCGACCCGGGCGGTCGGCGATACTGGACCGCAGATCCTCGGCCCGTGGCCGGGACGTCGTCGAGGAGGAAGGACGTGACGTGGCCGCAGACCGCTCGGAGGCGCCGCCGCGGCGACCCACGATCTCGGACGTGGCCCGGCGGGCCGGGGTCTCGACCGGGACCGTCTCGCGCTATCTCAACGGCGGCCGCTGGGTCTCGGCCGAATCGTCCAAGGCCGTCACCCGGGCGATCCGGGAGACCGGATACGTCGCGAACTCGACCGCCCGCCGGCTGCGCACCGGGCGCAGCGGCACCGTGGCCTTCCTCGTGGACGAGCCGCCGGCGCGCTTCTTCGAGGACCCGAACTTCGAATCCCTCGTGATCGAGGTGGGACAGGCGCTGGCCGCGCGCGACCAGACCATGGTGCTGCTGCTGGCGGGAGACGCGGAGAGCGCGGAACGCGCCGAGACCTTCCTGCGCACCAGCGGCGTGGACGGCGCGGTGACCGCCTCGGCGCAGCCGGGCCATCACCTCTTCGAGCGCATCCAGGGGGCGGACATCCCGCTCGTGAACGTGGGCAGCCCGGCAGGGCTGGAGGACCGGGTCGCGTTCGTGGCCGCCGACGAGCAGGAGGGCGCGCGCCGCATGGCGGAGCACCTCGTGGAGCAGGGCGCCCGGGAGATCGCCGTGATCGCAGGACCCGAGCACACTCCCGGCGGCTCCCTCCGGCCGGAGGCGTTCATCGAGGCGATCGGGTGCGCGGCTGCGGAGGGCCCGGCCCCTCGCGTGGTCGCCGTGCAGCACGGCGACTACTCGGTCGCCAGCGGAGCGGAGGCGATGCGCGCGATCCTCCGCACCCACCCGGGGGTCGACGCGCTCTTCGCCGCCAACGACCGCATGGCGCGCGGCGCGATCGAGGCCCTGCGGGACGAGGGCCGGTCGGTGCCCGGCGACGTGCTGGTCGGCGGTTTCGACGACTCGGCGGGCGCCGCGACCGACGAGCCCTCACTGACCACGGTGCGACAGGACTTCCGTCGGATCGCCGTCGAGCTCGTCGACGCGCTGGGCAAGCAGATCGACGGCGGGGTGCGCACGAGGGTCGTCGTGCCCGTCCAGCTCGTGGTGCGGGACTCCACCGTCCCCCGATGACGGTCCCGGCGGAGCTGGGCGTGAGGCGGCTCATCGTCATGAGCCAGACCAGGTAGAACCTGCTCTCCCGCGGCCCCGCTGCGGCGACGACCTCGGTGATCGGCGGGCAGCTCGGCATCAGCGGCACCGTCGCAGGACGGCGCGAGCTCCGGGTCCGGCGCGTCCGAGCAGATCGGCTGATCCCGTCGGCGCTCAGGCGCCGTCGGCGGCGGCTTCTCCTGCGACGTCGTCCCCGGTGACGAACTCCCGCAGGTGCTGGGAGAGCTCCAGGCGGCTGGGCTCGTGGCAGTACATCATGTGCCCGGCCTCGTAGTACTCCACCCGGATCCGCTCGGCGTAGTCCTCGCGCGGGATCGCGAGCTGGGCGAGCACGTGCTCGCTGGCGTGGAACGGGGTGGCCGCGTCGTGGTAGCCGTGGGAGACCAGCACGCGGGTGTGCGGGGACTTGCGCAGCAGACGGGAGAGGTCCGAGGCGACCTCCACCGAGCGGTTCTCGAAGTCCTTGTAGCTCCAGGGATGCACCCGCCCGGACATGATCTCGTAGACCACGTCGGAGGAGAACTCCAGCTCGCCGCGCAGGTACTGGTTGATGGTCGCGGTGTACGAGGGGGCGAGCTGGTCGATCGACGGATCGGTCTCCATGCGCGGGGAGTTGCCGTCGCCGGCGGGAGCGGTGAAGCGGCCGTCGATCCGACCCGTGACCAGGCCCTCCTCACGCAGCAGCTCGGCCAGGAAGGCCATGTGCTCGATGCGCAGATCCGCGCGCTCCACCCAGTCGGGATCCACTCCGATCAGGGCGGCGATGCGAGCGGCGGCCTCCTGCTTCTGCTCGGGCGAGAGGCGCAGCCCGGCGGCGAGCAGCGCCGGGTACTCCTGCTCGGCGAAGGCCTCGGCCTCGTCGA
>CAZHSL010000053.1:2370-11653 GCA_964535185.1 uncultured Corynebacterium sp. | reverse complement strand
GGAGCTCGTCGCGGATGGACTGGACGAGCTCGCCGATGGACCGCTGGGTGGGCGGTGTGCTCGGGTCGTTCGTGGTGTTGATCATGATCGGAGCCTATCGCAGGGGGAAGATCGGTCGCAGGTCGGCGCTCGCAGACGTCGAGGATCAGTCGACGGAGATCCGCTTGCGCTTGGTGGTCTCGGGGCGCGGCCCCGCCGAGGTCGTGCGTCGCGCCACGATGGAGGGGGCCACGGCCACGTCGCGGGTCGCGCCCTCGAGCCCCGAGACGCGCTCGACGAGGAGCTGGGCCGCCAGGGCGCCCAGCCGATCGGAGTTCGGATCGACGCTGGTGAGCTGCGCGATGCCGGAGGAGGCCAGCGAGGTGTTGCCGTAGCCGGCCACGGCGAGCTCCTCGGGGACGGCGAAGCCGGCATCCCGCGCGGCCGAGAGCACTCCCACCGCGGTGACGTCGTTGGCGCAGGTGACGGCGGTGGGGACGCGGCTGCCGCGCAGCAGCATCGACCCGGCGGTCTGCCCGACCTGCTCGGTGAAGTCGCCGGGCTCGACCCGGGCCGTCTCCTCGAGGCCGTGGCGCGCCATCGCCGAGCGGAATGCGTCGGCCCTCTCCCGGGCGACGGCCGCACCGACCCCGCCGACGTGCGCGATCTCGCGGTGCCCGAGGCCGACGAGGTGGTCGACCAGGAGACCCTGGCCGACCTCGTCGTCGATGCGGACCGTGTCGAAGAGGCCGGTGAAGCTCTTCGAGCAGCCGATGCCGACGAAGGGACGCCCGGCGGTGGACTCGAGCACGTGCTCCATGTCCGCCAGGTCCGAGACCATCAGGAAGCCGTCCACCCCGAGGCGGACGAGGTCCTCGATCGCGTCGGTGTCGGCGGCGACCGGGTACTCGGGGATCCGGCGCCGCGTGGGCACCACCACGGCGGTGCGCCCGGTGGTCGCCAGCTCGATGCGGATGGCGCGCACCAGATCGGAGATCCAGGTGTTGCGCATCGTGTTCACCAGCACGGCGACCACGCCGCGGTGCTCGGTCTCGCCGCTGAGCTCCTCGAGCGGGAAGCGGAGCCGCTCGGCGGTCTCCCGCACCCGGCCGGCGAGCTGCGGCTTGATCTCGTCGGAGCCGCGCAGCGCCCGCAGCGCGACCGCGCTGGAGATGCCCAGCGAGTTCGCGACATCGCTCAGGGTGCCGCGATCCTGGCCATCGGTGGACGACCCGCCGGCGGCGGCGGGATCGGGGGATTCGTCGGGCGAAGTGGCGTCACTGCTCATGCCCCCATTGAACCGCATGTGCCCCTCGCATCCGGCCGATCGGCCCGGGATGTGCGTCACGGCGCCCTGCCGAGCGGGGGTTTTCCCCCGCCGGCCCGGCGGGCGTGCCCGGTGGGCCGCCGGCCCCCGCGGGGCCTACTGTCGAGACATGAACGACTCCCTCGCCGGGCACGGGGACCGGCCGCGGCCTCGGCTGTCCCCGTCCGCGATCGCCTCGGTGGCGGTGGGCGGACTGCTGCTGTGCAGCTGGTTCTGGGTCAGCCTCGCCCTGCTCATCACCGGTCTCGGAGCGCTGCCCGCGCTGGGCAGCGGCCTGCTGCTGCTGGTGCCCTGGCTGCTGCTGATGCAGCTGGTCGTGCGCATCGAGCGGCGCCGCGCCGTCGCGGTCCACGGCCTGAGGGTGATCCTCCCGGCCCGCCGCCGGTCGCGCCGAGGCGGCACCGCCGGCTGGCTGCAGGACCGCTGGTTCGAGCTCGCCACCGGCGCGTTCTGGCGCGGGGTCCTCCATCACCACCTGGCGATCCTGGTCACGGGCCTGTTCTTCCTCGCCTTCGCGGCCCTGCTGTGGTGCGGGTGGAAGGGGGCGGAGCTCGCGCTCGTCCACGGCCCGGTGGAGCTCGCCTCCCGAGAGCTGTCGCGGACGGCCCTCGCGGTGCTCGCCTCGGTGTGCGTGCTGCTGTCCGCCGCGATGCTCGCCCTGGGAGCCCTGGCCGATCGCGGTCTCGCCCGCGGCCTGATCTCCGGTTCCGAGGACGATCTGCGCGAACAGGTCGCAGAGCTCGCCGAGCGGCGCCAGGGCGCGGTCGACGCCGCCGCCCAGGAGCGGCTGCGCATCGAGCGCGACCTGCACGACGGGGTCCAGCCGCGGCTGGTCACCCTCGCGATGACGCTCGGGGTCGCGCGCGGCGCGATCCGGGCGGATCCCGCTCGCGCCGAGCAGCTGGTCGGCGAGGCGCATGCGGAGGCGAAGGCCGTGATGACGGATCTGCGCCAGCTGGCCCGCGGGATCCATCCCGCCGTGCTCACCGACCGGGGCCTGGACCCGGCGCTGTCGGCCCTGGCCGCCCGCTCCCCGATCCCGGTCGCCCTCGACGTCGACCTGAGCGCGGAGGAGGGCCCCGCACTGGATCGCGAACGCGAGGCCGTGGCCTACTTCGTGGTCGCGGAGGCGCTGACCAACATCGCCAAGCACGCCTCGGCGACCCGGGCGGAGATCAGCGTGACCCGGGACCCGGAGATGCTGCACGTGCGGATCCGCGACGACGGACGCGGCGGCGCGCAGGTGCGACGCAACGGGCTGTCCACCGGGCTGGCCGGGCTCACCGACCGGGTCCGCGCGACCGGAGGCGTGCTCGAGCTCGCCAGCCCTCCCGCAGGAGGCACCGAGCTGCGCGCGCAGATCCCCCTGACCAGCGGCGCGAGCACCACCCGGGCTCCGGCCCGCCCCACCACCGAGGAGAGAGTCCGATGAGGATCGTGATCGCCGATGACGCCGTGCTGCTGCGCGCCGGGCTGGAGCGTCTGCTGACCGAGGCGGGGCACGAGGTGGTCGCGGCCGTCGGCGACGGCACGGCCCTGATCGCCGCGATCTCCCACCACCGCCCCGACCTCGCGGTGGTCGACGTGCGGATGCCGCCGAGCTTCACGGACGAGGGGGTGCGGGCGGCGATGCTGATCCGTCGCCAGGATCCGGATGTGGCCCTGCTGGTGCTCTCGCAGTACGTCGAGGAGCGCTACGCCTCCGACCTCATCGCCGACTCCCCGCGCGGACTGGGCTACGTCCTCAAGGACCGCGTCGCGGACGTGGAGGACTTCCTCGCCGTGGTGGCCGACGTCGGCTCCGGCGGCACCTGGCTGGACCCGGAGGTGGTGCAGCAGATCTTCGTCCGCTCGAGGCGGCGACGGACCCTCGAGGGCCTCACCCCGCGGGAGCGGGAGGTGCTGGCCCTGATGGCCCAGGGACGCTCCAACCAGGCGATCGCCGACACCCTGTTCGTCTCCGCCGGCAGCGTGGAGAAGCACATCTCGTCCCTGCTCACCAAGCTCGACCTGCCACCCGTCGACGGCGAGAACCGTCGGGTGATGGCGGTGCTGCGCTACCTGGAGTCCGAGGAGCGATGACGGACCCCGCCCGCTCCGCACCGCAGGCCGCGCCGCCCCCGCGCCCGGGCCCGCAGCCGCCGCCGTCCGCGCCGGGGCCCCTGTTCGTCCCCGCTCGGCGCCTGGCGCCCTCGCCCGCGGGCGACAGGCGCCTGCGACGGCTGACCACGCTCGTGGGCGCCGTGATCGTGGTCCTCGTCGTGCTGGGCCTCGCGCTGGCCTCGACGGCGACCTGGCTCGCCGGGCGCGGCTACGGGGCGGTGCCCGCCGCCACCGGGCTGGGCACCCCCTCCGCCCTGGTGCTCGACCTGCGCGTGGGCGACGTGCGCGTGCTGCCCTCGGCCGACGTCGACGAGCTCACCCTCGCGCTGGTCGAGCCCGGGGAGACGACCCTCCCGGCCTCTGACGAGCAGGTGCCGGCGCGCCTGTCGGAATCCAGCGCCGGCGGGAGGACGACGGTCGAGGTGCGCCAGCCCTCCCGCACCTTCGGCCCGCCGTGGGCGGACGGCGGCCGCGAGGTGCTGCTGCTGGTGCCGACGGACCTGGAGCTCGCGCTCGAGGTGCGCACCCGCGCCGGTGACGTGCGGGCCGACGGGGAGTTCACCGCGCTGGACGTCCACAGCGACGCCGGCGACCTCCGCCTGGGCCCGCTGACCGCCCCCGACGGGGTGAGCGCGCGCACCGGCGCGGGAGACATCGATCTCGAGCTCGTCTCCCCCGCCCCGACCGCCGTGGACGTCCTCGCCGCGACCGGCGACGTCGATGTGCTGCTGCCCACCGATGCCGGGGGCAGGGTGGCCGTCGCCGCCGACGTCGGCGACATCGAGGTCGCGGCACCCGGCACCGGACGCTGGCAAGTGCAGGCCGAGTCCGCTGTCGGCGACGTGCGCACGGCCCCGGGCCTCGAGGCCCGGTCCGGCGAGAGCGTCGGCACACTCACCGTGACCTCCGAGGTCGGATCCATCGACATCACCCGCTGACCGCCCCCGCCCCGGCGGCGGGGCGGACCGGCGTGCGCAGAGGGCGGGCGGCGCACAGAGGGCCGGGGCGCACAGCAGGACGGGCGGGCCCGGCCTGTGTCGCCGTGCCCGCCCGTCCGCGCCTCGGCGGGCCCTGCCCGCCCCGCGCGCCTCAGCTCCTGCCCGAGAGCCCCTTCTGGATCAGGTCCATCACCGAGGCGTCGGCGAGGGTCTGGGTGTCGCCCACCTCGCGGTTCTCGGCGACATCGCGCAGCAGGCGCCGCATGATCTTCCCCGACCTCGTCTTGGGCAGCTCGGTGACCAGGAGGACCTTCTTCGGCTTGGCGATCGGGCCGATCTCCTTGCCCACGTGGGCACGCAGCATCTCGGAGACCTTCTCGTCGCCGCCGGCTCCGGCGATCTCCTCCTCGTTGCCCCCGCGCAGGATCACGAAGGCGACCGGGGCCTGACCGGTGGTCTCGTCGTTCGCACCGACCACGGCGGCCTCGGCGACCCACTCGTGGCTGACCAGCGCGGACTCGATCTCCATGGTGGACAGGCGATGCCCGGAGACGTTCATGACGTCGTCGACGCGGCCGAGCAGCCAGATGTCGCCGTCCTCGTCGCGCTTGGCGCCGTCACCGGCGAAGTAGAGGCCCTCGTAGCGGGACCAGTAGGTCTCCTTGAAGCGCTCCGGATCGCCCCAGATGCCGCGCAGCATGCCCGGCCAGGGCTCGTCCAGCACGAGGTAGCCGCCCTCGCCGTCGGCGACGGGCTCCCCCGCGTCGTTGACCACGTCCGCGCTGATGCCCGGCAGCGCGACCTGCGCGGAGCCCGGCTTGGTGGCCGTGATCCCGGGCAGCGGGGAGATCATGATCGATCCCGTCTCCGTCTGCCACCAGGTGTCCACGATCGGGCAGCGGTCGCCGCCGATGACGCGGCGGTACCACATCCACGCCTCGGGGTTGATCGCCTCGCCGACGCTGCCCAGCAGCCGCAGCGAGGACAGGTCGAACTTCGCCGGGATGTCCTCCCCCCACTTCATGGCGGTGCGGATCGCCGTGGGCGAGGAGTAGAACAGCGAGACCTTGTGCTTCTCGACGATCTCCCACCAGCGGCCCTGGTGCGGGGTGTCGGGCGTGCCCTCGTAGATGACCTGTGTGGACCGGTTCGCCATCGGCCCGTAGACCACGTAGGTGTGGCCGGTGACCCAGCCGACGTCGGCGGTGCACCAGTAGACGTCCGAGGACGGCTTGAGGTCGAAGACGTTGCGATGGGTGTACGCGGCCTGGGTGAGGTACCCGCCGGTGGTGTGGACGATGCCCTTGGGCTTGCCGGTGGTCCCCGAGGTGTACAGGATGAACAGCGGGTGCTCGGCCTCGACGGCCACGGGGGCGTGCTCGGCCGACGCGGTCTCGCGCGCCTCGTGCCACCACACGTCCCGCCCCTCGGTCCACTCGACGTCGGTGCCGGTGCGGCGCACCACGAGGACCTTCTCCACGCTCGCGCCGCCGCCGTCGAGCGCCTCGTCGACCGCGGGCTTGAGCGGCAGCTGCTTGCCGCGGCGGTTCTGGCCGTCGGCAGTGATGACCACGCGCGCCTCGGCGTCCTCGATGCGGGAGCGCAGCGCATCCGCGCTGAAGCCGCCGAACACCACGGAATGGGGAGCCCCGATCCGGGCGCAGGCCAGCATCGCGAACACCGTCTCGGGGATCATCGGCATGTAGATCGCGACCCGGTCGCCGGTCTTCACCCCGAGATCGGCGAGGACGTTCGCCATCTTCGAGATCTCGTCCTTGACATCGGCGTAGGTGAACGCGGCATCGGAGCCGTCCTCGTACTCGGCCAGCAGCGCGACCTGCTCGCCGTGGCCGGACTCGACGTGGCGGTCCACGCAGTTGTACGCGGCGTTCAGGGTGCCGTCGGCGAACCAGCGGGCGAAGGGCGGGTTCGACCAGTCGAGCGTCTCGGTGAAGGGCGTCTCCCAGCTCAGGAGGCTCGCCCGTGAGCGCCAGAACGCGAGGCGATCACGCTCGGCCTCCTCGTAGAGCGAGGGGCGGGCGACCGCGTTCTGGACGAACTCGGTGGGAGGAGAGAAGGTGCGGGTCTCCTGGGAGAGGTTCTCGATCCCGGTCGTCTCGTCTGACATCAGTACTCCTGCTTCGCGGGCCCCGGTTCACCGGGGCGGGTGGACCCGAACACCGTATCGCAGGAGACGCACGTCACGGGCATCGGTCACACTCCGCGAACACCCATCGCCCGCCCTCACCGCGCGGGCCGAGGATGGATCTCGAGATGCTGACCGTCGGGGTCGGTGACGTGGACGCTGCGCACACCGCCCTCCTCGACGACGGCGGCGGGATGCCCGGCCGTGCGCAGGCGAGCGGCGAGCTCCGTGAGGTCCTCCGCGGTCTCGAACCCGAGCCGCACCTGCATCGCGTCACCGAACTCCGTCCCGGTGGGCCGCGCTCTGCGGTCCCCCTCGGCCGGTCGGTGCAGTCCGATGGTCCCGGCCGCGCCGGGCCCGCGCAGGGCGAGGAACCAGGGATCCCCGGCCCGCTCCTGCTCGGCCCGGAAGCCGAGCCGCACCGCCCACGCGGCATCGCGGTCGAAGTCCTCGCTCGAGAGCACGGCGGTCACGGAGAGCCGCGGGTCGGCGCCGCTCGGGTCGTGACCCTCGTAGCCGTAGAGGTCGCTCTGCTGCTCGTTGAGCGCCACCGTCTCGCCCGATGGGCTCGTCAGCAGGCCCTGGCGGCCGTAGCTCTCGTCCCACACGTCCACGGCACAGCCGTCGGCGCGCAGGGCGTCGACCGCGGCGTCCGTCTCCGCGACCGCGAGGCACAGATCGGTGTCCCCGCCCCGTGCTCCGGTGTCGGCACCGGCGACGGCATGGACCATCACGCGCCCGGCGCCGGCCGCGAGATGCCCGAAGGTCTCGGCACCCGCGGTCACCACGGGCGCCATGCCGAGGGCACGCAGGAAGCCGATCATCGCCGGGGCGTCCTCGGTGTATCGCAGCGGCATCACGGTGAACGCGGGGTCCTCCGCGGCTGCGGGGTCCGGGGCGGCAGGGGTGGTGGGGAGCGTGGCCATCATGTCTCCTTCGGGGTGGCGGATGGAGGCGCCGGGGATCAGGCGTCGTCGTCGGCGGCGGCGAGGTAGGTGCGCAGCGCGGTCTCGACGAGCGCGCTGAGGCTGGTGGAGTCGTCGATCGCACGGTGTTTGACCGCGACCACGAGATCCCGGGGGAGATAGACGTTGAACTGCGTCTTGGGCGAGGATGCGGGGTCCGATGCAGCTACCATGCAAGCATGCTAGCACGCTAGTGGACCTGGGCGACCCGCCCCGCCGCGATCCTGCGCCGAGCGCGGTCCGGGCCGATGGACGTGCAGGCTGGTGGCAGGTACGGGCCGCTACCGTAGGGGACCATGGTCCCCGCTCCCGTCGACATCCCCGCCCTGCTGGCGCCGGCTCGCCTGCGCGAGCTCGAGCTCCGCAACCGCATCTGGTTGGCCCCGATGTGCCAGTACATGGTCGAGGAGCAGGACGGCGTCCCCACGGACTGGCATCTGGTGCACCTGGGGGCGCGCGCCGCGGGCGGCTTCGGACTGGTGGTCACCGAGGCGACCGCCGTCTCGCCCGAGGGCCGCATCAGCCCGCAGGACACCGGGCTGTGGAACGACGCCCAGACCGCCGCCTGGCGCCGCATCACGGGGTTCTGCCAGGACCAGGGTGCGAAGGTCGCCGTCCAGCTCGCCCACGCCGGTCGCAAGGCCTCCACCTGGCCGGCCCTCCCCCGGTTCCGCGGCCGGCGCGGCACGGTGCCGGAGTTCGCCGCGGGCTGGCGCGCGGTGGGGCCGACGTCCGACCCCTATCCCGGTCTCGACGCGCCCGATGCCCTGACGCCCGAGGACATCGCGGGTGTGGTCGAGGACTTCGTCGCCGCCGCGCGGCGTGCCGAGGAGGCGGGCTTCGATGCGGTCGAGCTGCACTTCGCCCACGGCTACCTGGTCCACGAGTTCCTCTCCCCTCTGGTGAACACGCGCACCGACGGCTACGGCGGCGACGGTCCGGGGCGGCGCCGCCTCGCCCTCGAGATCGCCGCCGCGGTGCGTGAGCAATGGCCCGCCGACCGGCCGCTCATCGTGCGCCTGAGCGCGACGGACTGGATCGACGGCGGCTGGGACATCGAGCAATCCGTCGAGCTGGCCCGGGAGCTCGAGACACGGGGCGTCGACGCCCTGCACGTCTCGACCGGAGGCGCCGTGATCGCGGACATCGCCGTCGGGCCCGAGTACCAGGTGGGATTCGCCCGCACCCTGCGGGATGCCGTGAGCATGCCGGTGGCCGCCGTCGGCCTCATCACCGAGCCCACCGGCGCCCAGGCGGTGCTGGACCGCGGCGACGCGGACTTCGTCGCCGTGGGCAGGGCCGCGCTGCGGGAGCCCGGCTGGCCGCAGCGCGCCGCGCACGAGCTCGGTGTGCGCGACGGAGCGCTGTACCCCGGCGCCTACCGACGGGGATCCTGGTGACCGCCCACGGCGGTGCCCGATGATCCCGGGCCCCGGGGCGAGCGGTCTCGGCACGGCACGGACCCCGGGAGGCACCGCATGAGGATCCTGCAGCCCTCCACCGCGCTGCGGACGCGCGTCGCGCTGCGCCCGCGCACGGCCGTGCTCGTCGACCGCCACGGCACCCTCGACGCCGGGGAGCTGCTCGATCAGGTGCACCTGCACCGTCGTCGGCACCGCGGCACCCCACCGGCGGGGCTCCTGGACCTGCCCGCGACCGCGCCCCTGAGGCAGGTGCTGGTCACGGTCCTGGCCGGGAACGGGGTGCTGGAGCTGCGCTCGAGCGGCAGCACCGGACGGCCGCGCGTGCGTCGGCGCGGCCCGTTCTCCGCCCGGCAGCTGGCGAGCCTCACCGATCTCGCACGACGGATCGGGCTGCGCCCCGG
>CAZHSL010000053.1:0-2270 GCA_964535185.1 uncultured Corynebacterium sp. | reverse complement strand
TCGCGGAGGTCGCGCTGCACGTGCCGACGGACGGCGCTGCGGCGCCCACCGGGGAGGAGCTGCGCGCGCTGGTCCGGGACCGGTTGGGGGCGGCCTCGGTGCCGCACGAGGTGCTGCTGAGCGGGCCCGGCGCCGACGGCACCGCACCGGCGCGGCTCAGCAGTCCGGGACGCTGACCGGCACCGCGGTGACCGCGAGCCCGCCCATCGCGGTCTCCTTGTAGCGCTCGTTCATGTCCTTGCCGGTCTGGCGCATGGTCTCGATGACCGTGTCCAGGGAGACGAAGTGCTCCCCGGTGCCGCGCAGAGCGAAGCGCGCCGCGGTGATCGCCTTGACCGCCGCCATGGCGTTGCGCTCGATGCACGGGACCTGGACCAGCCCACCGACCGGGTCGCAGGTCAGGCCCAGGTTGTGCTCCATCGCGATCTCGGCCGCGTTCTCCACCTGCGCCGGCTTGCCGCCCATCGCCTCGCACAGGGCGGCCGCCGCCATCGAGCAGGCCGAGCCGACCTCCCCCTGGCAGCCCACCTCGGCGCCGGAGATCGAGGCGTGCTCCTTGTACAGCGAACCGATCGCCCCGGCCGTGAGCAGGAAGCGCACCGCGATCTCGTCGGGGTCCACCCCGTCGATGTACGTGGTGGCGAAGTGGAGCACGGCCGGGATGATGCCGGCCGCGCCGTTGGTGGGAGCGGTGACGACGCGGCCCCCGGCGGCGTTCTCCTCGTTGACGGCGAGCGCCGCGAGGGAGACCCACTCGAAGGCGTTCATCGGCAGGCGCACCGGGTCCTCGGCCGACAGCGAGTCGTACCAGGAGGACGCCCGGCGCTTCACCTCGAGCCCGCCGGGGAGGACGCCGCTGGTGTGCGTGCCCCGCTCGATGCAGTCGTGCATGGCGCGCCAGATGGTCAGCAGGCCCTCGCGGATCTCCTCGTCGCTGCGCCACTGCCGCTCGCGCAGCAGCATCGCCTCCGAGACGGAGATCCCCCGGTCCTCGCACACCCGCAGCAGCTCGTCACCGGTGGTGAAGATGGCCCGGCCCTCGCCCTCGGCGGCGACCTCGGCGATCGAGCGGTCCATGTCGTCCGCGTCGACCACGAATCCCCCGCCGACCGAGAACATCGCACGCCGCCGCAGCTCCTCGCCGTCGGCGTCCAGGGCGACGAAGGTCATCCCGTTGGAGTGCTGGGGAAGGAAGGTCAGCGGGTGCAGCACGATCGACGAAGGGCGCAGGTCGATCGGCAGCCTCCCGTCCAGACGCAGCCCGCCTTGCTCCTCGATCCGTGCGACCCGTGCGAGGCCGGCCACGGGGTCGACGGTCTCCGGGTCCTCGCCCTCGAGCCCCATCATGACGGCGCCGAGGGTGCCGTGGCCGGCGGCGGTCGCCGCGAGGGAGCCGTACAGGTGGACCGCGACGTCCGCGACGCGGGCGCCGATCCCGGGGTCGTCGAGCACCTCTCGGGCGAACATCGCCGCGGCGCGCATCGGCCCCACGGTGTGGGAGCTCGACGGCCCGATGCCGATCTTGAACATGTCGAACGTGCTGACGCTCATCACGTGCCTCCTCGGCGTCCCGGCCCCTCGTCGGGCGGCGGTCTTCCGGCCGCTCCTCGTCGAGCGGCGTGCGGTCCGCTCCTCAGCGAGCGGCGATCCATCCTCTCATCGTCCGCCCCGTCGGCGCGGAGCACGCGACGGCGCGCCCGAGCGACCGCGACCACGGCCCCGGCCCGTCCCCGCCTGCCCCGTCCCGGGGCGTCCGCCGCCGGAGCGGGCCGGGCCCTGACCTCCGCGGCGCCCCTTCCGCTCGGGCTCCTGCTCCCACGAGGCGCGCCGCTCCTCGTTCGCCCGACGCTCCTGCGCCTTGCGTCCGTCGGCACCGCGGGAGCGGGACAGGTCGAGCTTGCGGGGCGCGCCCTTGTACTTCACGGTGGCCGGGTCCTTCGCCGGCTCCCCGGAGGGTGCACGGCCGCCGAGCTCGGCGAGCGCAGGATGCTCGGCGGAGGAGACCTCCTCGGCCCACCGGGCCTCGACCTCCGCCTCGCCGAGGATCCGCCGCGAGGAGCGCAGCTGGTGCGGCAGCGCGAGGGTGACCACGCTGCCGGCCGCGCCCGCCCGGGCGGTGCGGCCCGAGCGGTGCACGTACTCCTTGACGTCGTCGGAGGGGTCGACGTGGACCACCATGGAGACGTCGTCGATGTGCAGGCCGCGCGCGGCGACGTCGGTCGCGACCAGCACCGGGAAGGCGCCCTCGCGGAACCCGGCCAGGACGTTGG
>CAZHSL010000052.1:0-11826 GCA_964535185.1 uncultured Corynebacterium sp. | reverse complement strand
TCACCCTCCGCGCGGAGGGCGAGGGCGCCGAGGAGTCCGTCAACGCCCTCGCCGACCTCCTGGAGAAGGACCTCGACGCGGAGGAGTGAGCCGGGCCGTCAGAGCCCCAGCTCTCCGAGGATCGGCAGTCCGGCGCGGACCGCGCTGACCGCGTCCTCGGCGGTGCGGGCGGCGACGGCCCGGTCGGCGAGCTCGCGGGCCTGGTCGAGCGTCACGGTGGAGAGCACCTTCGCCACGGCGGGCAGCGAGCGGGGCGTCATCGACAGGCTGTTCACGCCCAGCCCCACCAGCACCACGGCGAGACCGGGATCGCCCGCCGCCTCGCCGCACACGCCGACGGGCTTGTTCACGCTCTCCCCGAAGGCCTCGGGATCCCCACCCGCGGTGCGGGCACCGTCGCAGGTGGCCTTGACCAGTGACAGCACCGAGGGCTGCCACGGGTTGTTGAGGTGGGCGAGGGAGCCGAGCTGACGGTCGGCGGCCATCGTGTACTGGGTGAGGTCGTTCGTGCCGATCGACGCGAAGTCGCAGGCGGCAAGGTGGCGATCCGCGGTCACCGCCGCGGCCGGGGTCTCGACCATGATCCCGGCGGGCTCGAGCCCGCGCTCCCGACACAGGGAGACGAAATCCTCGGTCTCGGTGACCGTCGCGATCATCGGTGCCATCACCCAGGCCTTCACGTCCGAGCCTTGCGCGGCGGCGGCGATCGCGTCGAGCTGGTTGGTCAGCACCGAGCGCTTCTCCCAGGAGGTCCGATAGGCGCGCACGCCGAGCGCCGGGTTGGGCTCCTCGGCGTCGGTGAGGAAGGGCAACGGCTTGTCCGCGCCCGCGTCGATGGTGCGCACCACCACCTTCTTGCCGGGGAAGTGCGTGAAGGTCTCCGCGTAGGCGGCGGTCTGCTCCTCGACCCCGGGCTCGTCCTCGCGGTCCAGGAACAGGAACTCGGTGCGGAACAGGCCCACCCCGTCGGCGTTCGCGGCCGCGGCGGCCGCGGCGTCCTTCGCCCCGCCGATGTTGGCCAGCAGCTGCACGCGCGTCCCGTCCTCGAGGACTCCTCCCCCGCCCTCATAGGTGAGGGGGTTGCGCTGCAGCTCGGCCCAGGCCTCGGAGAAGCGCTGGTGCTCCTCGGTGACCTCGTCGGTGATGGTGCCGAGCCCGGCATCGACGAACACCTCGGTGCCGTCGGCGAACTCGTGGATGCTCTTGGCGGCGACGATCGCGGGCAGTCCCAGCTGACGCGCCAGGATCGCGGTGTGCGACTGGGGGCCGCCGTCGGAGGTGATCAGCGCGATCACGCGCTCGGGGTCGAGGGTCGCGGTGTCGGCCGGGGCGAGGTCGATCGCGGTGAGCACGAACGGCTCCTCGCTCTCGGGGATGCCCGGGGCCTGCTCGCCGCGCAGCTCGGCGACGATGCGGGCGCGCACGTCGCGCACGTCGGTGGCGCGCTCCGCCATGTAGCCGCCGAGCCCCTCGAGCATGGTGGCGACCTGGTCGCCGGCCTCCCACACGGCCCGCTCGGGGGTCTTGCCCCCGGAGTGGACGAGGCCCTGCGCGGTCTGGGTGAGGGAGGGGTCCGCGGCCATCTGGGCGGTCGCCTCGAGGATCTTCCTCGCCTCGCCCTGGGCCCGCTCGGCGAGGCGGCCGAGGGTGGCCTGCACCGCGCTCGCCGCGGCGGGGATGCGTGATGCCTCGGCCTCACGGTCCGCACCCTCGGGCAGGGCCTCCTTCGCAGGCGGCTCCGCGACCGGCGGCGCCATCGAACGAATCGTCCCGATCACTCGGCCGGGGCTGACGGGTACACCGGTGTACTGGGCCATGACTGCGATCTCCTCGGATGGAGTCGGAAGGGCATCGTGGGCGTCATCGTACGCGGGCGTGCGATCACGCCACCAGATCCGGTGTCAGTCGGCGGAGCCCGGTGACTGCGGCGAGTCCGCGGAGGCCGGGCTCGGCGCCGACGGAGCGGACGGCGCCGACTGCGCCGAGGGAGCAGACTGGGCGGAGACCGGGGACGGCGCCGACTGGGCGGACACCGGCGAGGGCGCGGACTGCGCGGAGACCGGCGACGGCGCCGACTGCGCCGAGACCGGTGAGGGAGCCGACTGCGCGGACACCGCCGACTGCGCCGAGACCGCAGAGGGCGCCGAAGGGGCGGACTGTGCGGAGACGGCGCTGTTGGCCGTCATCATCTGCTCGACCGGCGGCACATCGCCCGCTCCGGCCGAGGTCTCCTCCGCCGCGTCGGCGGCGCTGGGGGCGGAGAGGTTCGCGGTCTGGCCGGGCTTCTGCGCCGGCTGCACGACCGCCGTGTCCTCGACAGGCTCATGCGTCTCCTTGATCGGGCCGCCGGCGGTGATCGCGAACGCCACCCCGGGGATCAGCACCGCCGCAGTGCTGCCGGCCGCCACGGTCCAGAGGGTCTTCTTCGTGCTCATCGTCATCTCTCCTCGCTCTGCCCGCTGACCGGGCGCTGTTCGTGATGACCTCATGGAACAGGGAGAGGATGAGACCTGTGAAAGAAGCCGATGAGGCTGTTCTCATCAGGGCCGGGCCATGGGCGGAGGGTGCGGGATTCGAACCCGCGGTACAGGGTCACTGCACATTGGTTTTCAAGACCAACTCATTCGGCCGCTCTGACAACCCTCCTCGTGCCCGAAGGCACCCGCGAGAGTCTACCGCTGTCAGGCGGCGCCGATGCCCACCATCAGGGAGTACTCACCGATCTCCTGCGGGGGCTCGGCGACGGCGGCGGCCGGGGCGGCGTTCTCCTCCGCTTCCTGTGCACCTCCTGCGCACGCGGCCAGAGCAAGGGTGGACAGGGCGAGGGCGGACGAGAACGCTGCGGCCTTCCGCATGGAGGGGGTCATCCTTTCGGGATGACGTGAGGGTCCGGCCCACCGTGAGCGATCGAGCAGAGAGCTGGGCCTGGTCCGAGCGCCTGTCTCAGCTCACCTGTGTACGGCGCACCAGCACCAGCCAGGCACCTGCAGACAGCGCACCGATCACGGCGATCACGGCCATCCACGGCCCCCACCCCATCGTGAGGACATCCAGCAGGCCCCGGCCGAAGCCGTCGAGGAGGAGCACTCCCGAGAGGATCCCCAGGCCGATCAGCGCCAGGACGGCGCCGGAGATCCAGAGGAACGCCTGACCGAAGCGGAGGAAGGCCGCGGTGATCGCGGCGCCGAGGAACAGCACGGTGAGGATCAGCAGGAAGGTCTGCACCAGGGTCTGCCACGGTGCGCCGGTGCTGGTGTAGAACACGTCGAAGAAGCGGATGCCCAGGCCGAAGCCCTCGGTCGCTTTCTCGATGGTCTTGCCGAGGGTGATCAGCACCGAGTAGACGACGGCGTTGCCCAGGAACACCACGCTCAGCCCGGTGGCGAACTCCCGGCGGGTCAGGCCCAGTCCGAGCGCGAGGGGGAAGTACTGCCCCATGGAGGTGAATCCGTAGCCGATCAGCGGACCGAACAGCGCGAAGATCGCCCCGTTCCACTGCAGCCCTTCGTACATTTCGGCCCGGGCCTCGGGGCCCTGGGAGCCGACGATTGCGCCGACGGCGAGGATGATCGCGAGGGCGAAGGTGACCGCGAGCAGCGGCCAACCGAAGGCTTGCATCCGGTTGACCAGGTGCATGTCGATGACGTTGCGTGAGCGCATCTCGGAACTCCTCTCAGCGTGCCGCGGCCGTGGCTGCGGCAGTGGTGCGATGGACGATGTAGTTCTGCAGCGAGACGGGCGCGACCTGGAGCCCTGCGGCCCGGGCCCGCTCGGCGCCGCCGGGCTCTGCGTGGAGGGTGGCGGTGGCCAGCGAGCCGATCTCCTGAACGTGGAGCACATCGGCCCCAGCGGCGAAGGCCATGACCTCGTCGCGACGGCCGGAGACCTCGATCGCGGCGTTCTGCAGCGTCTCGGCCTCCTCGGAGATCGCGACCCGACCCTCGTCCAGCAGCACCACGTGCTCGAGGAGATTGGCGACCTCGTCGATGTGGTGGGTGGAGAGGATGACGGTGCGGGGATGGTCCGTGAAGTCGGCCAGCAGACGATCGAAGAACAGTCGTCGTGCGACCGCGTCCAGGCCCAGGTAGGGCTCGTCGAAGAAGGTCAGCGGCGCTCGGGAGGCGAGGCCGAGGATGATGCCGACGGCGGAGAGCTGGCCGCGCGAGAGCTTCTTGATGACTCTCTTCTCGGGGAGTCGGAAGTCGGCGATCAGCTCGCGGGCCAGGTCCTGGTCCCACGCGGGGTAGAGGCTCTCGGCGATGCGCAGCACGTCCAGGGGGCGGAATCCGTCGGGGTACTTCTGGCTCTCCTGGATGAAGCACGTCCGAGCGAGCACCTGCGGGTTCTCCACGGGGTTCTGCCCCAGCACCCGCATCTCGCCGGAGCTGGCGAAGATCTGCCCGGTGAGCAGCTTCATGAGGGTGGTCTTGCCGGCGCCGTTGCGGCCCAGCAGACCATGCACCCTGTTCTCGGCGAAGGACAACGAGGCGTCGTCGATCGCGACGACGTCGCGGAACTGCTTGGTGAGGTTGCGGGTCTCGATCGCGGTCATCGTGACGCCTCCTTCGTGATCATCTCGGTGAGTTCATCGGGGTCGATGCCCAGCTGTGCGGCTTCGCGCAGCAACGGGACGATGTAGGTGCGGGCGAAGTCGTCGCGTCGGCGCTGCCGCAGCAGCTCCGTGGCACCGATGGCGACGAACATGCCTACTCCTCGACGTTTGACCAGGACACCCGCGTCGGCGAGGCGATTGAGTCCCTTGCCGGCAGTCGCGGGGTTGATGCGTAGGAACGCGGCCAGCTCGTTGCTCGAGGGCACCGGGGTGTCCTCCGGATAGGTGCCGTCGAGGACCCCGTCTTCGATCTGCTCCGCCACGGCGATGAACAGCGGCTTCGACTCGTCGAGCACGCACACCTCCCGGTGGTCGAGGCCGCGACCGCGGCTCCTTGGTTCATTACTCCACTAATGAACCACGCAACCGACGAACCGTCAAGGGGTTGCGGAGAAATGTGCGGAGAAACGGAGAAACCTGCGGAGAAAAAGCGGGTGTCCGCACAACGCGCACCGCGTGCCGCCGCTGACCGCGCCCGTGCTCCCGCCCGGTCGGCGTGATCGTCACACCGGCGCAGCGGCGCATAGGCTGGCAGGCACTGCACACGAGGGAGAGGAGCGCCCCATGCGCGCCGTACTGATCGAGTCCGAGGGCGCCGAGGCACGCCTGCTGGACGACGCCGACGAATCCCTGCTCAGCGGCGAGGTCGAGCTGGACGTGCTGTACTCCAGCTACAACTACAAGGACGGGATGGCGATCGCCGGTCAGGGCATCGCCCGCACTCATCCGCTGATCCCGGGCATCGACCTGGTGGGCCGGGTGACCGCCTCCGAGGAGGAGCAGTTCTCAGCCGGTGACCTGGTGGTCCTGTGCGGTGACGGGATCGGCGAGTCCCGCCACGGCGGCTTCGCCACCCGGGCCCGGGTCCGGGCCGACGCCCTGGTGCGCCTGCCCTCGGACCTGTCCCCCGAGCGGGCCGCCGCGATCGGCACCGCCGGCTTCACCGCCATGCTCGCGGTGCTGCGCCTGGAGGACACCGGCATCACGCCCGAGGCCGGAGACGTGCTGGTCACGGGCGCGTCCGGTGGTGCGGGATCGATCGCGACCGCGCTGCTGGCCGGCCGCGGGCACCGGGTCGTGGCCTCGACCGGGCGCGGGGAGGAGCACGGCGATTACCTGCGCGAACTCGGCGCGGCCGAGGTGATCGACCGTCGGGAGCTCTCCGAGCAGCCCGGTAGGCCGCTGCAGTCCCAGCGCTTCGCCGCCGCGATCGACGGCATCGGCAGCACCACGCTGGCCAATGTGCTCGCCCAGACCGCCTGGGGCGGCACGGTCGCCGCCTACGGCCTGGTCCAGGGCCCGGACCTGCCCACCACGGTGCTGCCGTTCATCCTGCGCGGCATCACCCTGGCCGGGGTGAACTCGGTCGATGCACCGCTGCCGCTGCGCGAGCGGGCCTGGGACGCCCTCGCCCGCGAACTCGACGTGGAGCTGCTCGATGGGATGACGAGCTCGATCGGCCTGGCCGAGACCATCCCCTACGCCGAGCAGATCCTGGCCGGCCAGGTGCGCGGGCGCACCGTGGTGGATGTGAACCTGTGACCATGCGCGCCATCGCCATCACCGAGGATCACCGGCTCGAGCTGACCGAGATCCCCGAACCCGTCGCCGGCCCCGGGGAGGTCCTGGTCGATGTGGTCGCCGCCGGTGTGAATCGCGCCGATGTCGCCCAGGCGGCAGGAAAGTACCCGCCCCCGCCCGGCGCCTCGGAGCTGCCGGGCCTGGAGGTCTCCGGTCGTCGGCGCGATACGGGCGAGGCGGTCGTCGCCCTGCTGGCCGGCGGCGGATACGCCGAGGTCGTGGCCGTTCCCGTGGAACAGCTGCTGCCGGTTCCGGAGGGCATCGACCTCCTGGACGCCGCGGGCCTGGTCGAGGTGTGCGCGACCGTGGTCTCCAACCTGGTGATCGAGGGCGGGCTCGAGGAGGGCCGGACCGTGCTGATCCACGGCGGCACCGGCGGGATCGGCACCACCGCGATCCAGCTGGCCCGCCAGCTCGGCGCGCGGGTGCTGACCACCGTCGGCTCCGATGCCGCGATCAGCTCCGTGCGCGAGTTGGGGGCCGACTCCGCCTGGAACCGCCACAGCACCGATCTGCGCGAGGCCGTGATCGAGGCGGGCGGAGCCGACGTGATCCTGGATGTGGTCGGCGGCGGTGAGATGCTGGCCGCCAACATCTCGATGTTGCGTACGCACGGGCGGCTGGTAATCATCGGCACCCTGGGCGGAGCCAGCGGCGAGCTGCCGGTGGGGATGCTGATGGGCAAGCGGGCCCGCGTCATCGGCACCACCCTGCGCTCGCGTCCCCCTGCCGAGAAGCGCGAGATCCTCGAGCGCACCCAGCAGCTGGTGTGGCCGCTGCTCGCCGACGGCTCCCTGCGCATCCCGGTCCACGCCCGGCTGCCGCTCGAGCAGGCGGCTGCGGCCCATGACGTGCTGCGTCAGGGCGGCCACCTGGGCAAGGTGATCCTGGAGGTCGCGTCGAGCCGCCCCTGATCAGCTGCCGGGGCGCTGGACCTCGTCCATCCCCGGCAGCACGTGGATCAGCTGCTCCCAGGCGTCGACAGAGGGCACCGGCACCAGTCGGACGGTCTCGTCCCCCTCCTGCACCGGCAAGAAGTACTGCTCTCCGGCCCGCAGGTAGACGGCGAGGGTGTCGACCGGGCGGGAGTCGGTTCCGGTCCATTCGGCGCGGGACTGCACGAGCTGCCAGCTCTCGTCCTGCGGATCGAGCTCGACCGCTGCTGCCAGCCGGGGCTGCACGGAGGCCCAGGCGGAGACCCGCGTCTGCCGGTCCTCGTCGGCCAGCTCCGCGATCAGATCCACCGGGAGTTCGACCTCGGGAGCGGCGGGCGGCGGAGGCTGCCCCGGGCCGAACCTCACCAGCCGCGTCATCTCACCGGGCAGCACGGGAAACGGTGATCCGGCCAGATCGGCGTGGTCCTCGCCCGTCGTGCTCAGTCGTGCGCAGACAGCGTTGGCCCCGGCGGTGATGGCATGGCGATGGAGCCCGCCGGGGCCGGCGTTGGCCACCTCGACGGTGAAGAGCGGGGTCGCCAGGGCGGCGCGGATGCTCTCCAGGATCTGGTCGTCCGGGGAGACCTCTCCCGCGACCGAGGACTCCCGCAGCACGGCTGCCAGGCCGCGTGCGTCCGGAGTCCGTGCCAGGCGGTCACGGAAGGCGTTGATCCGTCGGGCCGTGCCCCGGAAGAGACCGGGTGATTCTTGGGTGATCGACATCAGTCCGACTCCCTCTCGCTGAGGATCCCGCAGGAGGCCACGACGGCGTCGAACAGCTCCGAGGCCTCGGGATCGCGGAAGGCCATCGTGGTCAGCGACAGCGTCACGAGGAGATCGCCGCGCAGGGTGAACACCTGACGGTTCATCGCGGTGATGCCGGGGGGCGCCGTCTGCAAGGAGGCGCGGAACCAGCCGGGGGCTGCGGCGACCTCGTGCGGGCGATCGTCGACCGCGTGGAAATCCGGCACCGAGGAGAAGGCCTGTGCGTAGATGAGCCCCTGCAGCTCCTCGAGGTCCCTCGGGGCGTCGTCCTCGAGCGCCTCGATGGTCACGATCAGGTTGTCGCCGAACGGGCCGGCCTGGTCCTGCGGGATCTGGGCGAGGAACAAGGGTGGTTCCTCCACGAGGCTGGTCTCCCAGTCGGCCGGGACGTCGACGACCACACGCAGCTCGTCGCGGCCTGGGATCACCACCTCGACGGTCGTGAGTTCGGACGTCATGCGGTCGGCTCCCCCTGGCTCGGTCAGGCGATGGTGGTGCGAGGGCCTGTCAGCCCAGGATCCAGTCTATGGCCGCATCAGCCAGTCCGCCGCCCGTGATCCCGCCGGCGATGCCACCGATGACTCCTCCGACCACGCCGCCGATCGCCGTGCCCGGGCCGGGGAAGATGGATCCGATCACGGCGCCGGCTGCGGCGCCGCCCTTGGCACCCGCCCATGCGCCGGCGGCGGCGCCCGCGACGTTCGCCCCACCGTCGACGGCTCCCCGCACGACTCGCTCCCCGGTGCTGAGGCTGGGGTCGCCGGCGTCCTCGGTCCAGCGGTCGGCGAAGGCGAGCCCGCCGGTCAGGACGTGGCCGGCCGGGCCCAGGTACTTGCTCGCCGTCTTCAGTCCGTGGGCATTGCGCAGCCAGGGGACGATCGCGTCCTCGCCGCCGTGCGCGAAGACCTGCCACGCGCGCTGGAACATCTCCTTGGACGCGGTGCCGGCGGCGCCGAAGGGGAGGTAGCTGGTCGGGTCCGCGAAGCCGGCGAGCGGATTCTCGAGCGGCCCGCCGAAGGGGAAGAGGTCGCTGAGCCTCTCCCCGATCTTCCCCGCGCCCTCGGCCGAGCAGATGTCCTGCTCCTGGGCATGGTCGGAGAGTTCGCGGGCCAGTGCCCACAGTCGCTCGACCGCCTGGGAGATCAGGGTGCCGTGGGTCCGGCTCCACTCGCTGCGGAAGTTCTCCGCGTCCGCGCCCCGCCAGAAGGAGTCGATCCCCTGGATCACGCCATCGAGCTGAGCGGCACGTTCCTCGATCGTGCTGCGCCGCTGCCCGAGGAGCTGGGCGAAGGACTCGCCCTGCTCGGTGTCCATCCCGTAGAAGTTCACGGCTCTTCCCCCTCATGCGCTGTCAACCCTGACAGCATCCACCACGGCGTCCGCGACCGCCATGGGGACAACTCCCCATGGGCTCCGTCGGCCCGCGTCCCGCAGTCCGCGCAGGGCGCCGGAGGGAGAGCGCAGGAGCGAACGCGGCCCAGCGCAGGAGCGAGCGCGACTGAGCGCGGATGAGAGACTTCGGGTATGAACGATCAGGTGACCGTGCGTCTGCTGCTCTCCGCCGGTGCGGCCGTGGTCGGGTTCGGGTTCCTGGCCTACTGCGCGTGGGCCCGCCGCGGCAGGTCTCCCGCTGCTCGCCGCTGGATGGGCAACGAGTTCGGCAACGAACCGTTCAACGAGCGTATGACCGTCCTCGGCGGCCCCATGTTCGGGCTGATCTGCCTGTGCTTCTCGCTGGGGATCCTTCCCGTCGTCGGACGCTACCTGATGCTGATCACGTTCCCGCTCGGGGCGCTGCTGTTCCTGGTCATGTTCTGGGCGCTGATGGTGTTCCTCCCCCTGCCGGACATCGTCTACCCCCGGTGGGCGCGACCCCTGCGGGAGGAGAACCGGCAGCGCGAGAAGGCGATGAAGGCGTGGCTGCGCGAGAAGCGCTGAGCACCGACTGGACGCCGCCTGTTGTCAGCCCAGGCTCCTGCGGCCCGCGCGCTCGGCGAAGCGGTCGATGGCCCCGAGAATCTCGTCGGAGCGCCAGAAGGGCCCCAGCTGATACTCGTTCTTCGAAGCCAGGATTCCGGCCTCCTCCAAGGCCTTCAGCGGAGGATAGATGTTGGGCTGCTTCACCCCGAGCTCTGCTGCTGCTGTTGCCGAGTTCAGGACGGGCCGCCGCACGAGCACGTCGAGAAGCTTCCATGCATTGCTCGAGCGTCGGACGGTGAGCCGCCGCGCCCACTCAGCGCGGATTCCGTCGATCTCCTCGACCAGCTGACGGGTGTTGCGCACCGCACGGAACGAGGCGTCGGCGAACGCCGAGATGATCGGCCCGACCTCGCCCCCTCGGTAGGCGTTGAGGGCGCTGTGGTATCCGGCGACGTCGGCCAGCAGCCCTGCGGAGACGGGAACCGCGACGTTCTGCGTCACGCCGAGATGCCTCAGCTGGGCTTGCGCGAGTGCCCGTCCCGTGCGCCCGTTTCCGTCGGAGAAGGGATGGATCGTCTCGAACTGGGCGTGGCTGATGGCCACAGCGACCAGAGCAGGCATATCGGTGCGGTCCATGAAGACCACGAGATCCTCGACCAGCGCAGGTCCTGTGGGCGATGATGTACTTCATCCCGCTCCCCGACCTTTTCTACCCCCGCTGGGCCCGCCCGCTGCGGGAGCGGAACCGTCGCGTCGAGGCGGCCTGGAAACAGGAGTTTCGGCGCCGTCGCGGTCAGTGATCCACTTCGCTATCGGGGCTGGCGGGAGAGCCACCGGCGGTGTCCGTCGATCGCGGCCCTGGCGGGCGGGCGGAGAACTGTGGCGGGGTCGCCGAGGGCGACGGGATTCTCGCCGCGGAACATCGCCCTCCGGTCCGAGGTGGGCCAAGCGATGATCCTCTTGCCGGGCGGGTGCCGCAGCACGATGATCACCGCACCCGTGGCCCAGTACCCACTGTCCTGTTCGATCACGGCGATCTCCTCCCACCGGATGCGGAGGGTGCTGAAGGAGCGGACGAGCGTGATGCCCTGGTCATCGACGATGAACTGACGCCGGGTGGCGACCACCAGGAGAAGAGCGCAGATCAGCACGATGACCAGGCACAGCAGAGCGCCCAGCACACCAGCAACGGAGTCGAGGGTCAGCAGAATTACCCCGGCGCCGAGAACGACCAGCAGGGGCACGCCCATGAGGCACCCGAGGGCACCGCGAACCCACCCCGTCCTGATCGCTCGGTAGCTCATCTGCTCCATCCCCACTGCCCTTCCCGACTGTGCTACACCTGGCACCCCACAGGACGATATCGCCTAGTGGGGACTTCTCCCCATGTCCCCCGCGCGCCAACCCGCCTACTCTCAAGACATACGCACGCACAGGGGACGGAATCACACATGAACTTCTGGGGAGCAGACACGGACCAGCTCCGTGAGCACGGGACGGCGGTCAGCAGCGGCGCCAGGCGGATCGAGGAACTGATCGTGACTCTTTCCTCCACGGTGGAGAGCTGCAGTGGATCGGACCCGACGCCGACGAGTTCCGGAGCTCGTTCCAGGTGATGTGCGGGGAGAGAGTCGATCCGGCCACATCTCGGCTGTTCTCCCTCGCGAAGGAGTGCGAGCAGCACTCGGAGGAGCAGGACTCGGCGAGCGAGGACGGGGGCTCCGGCGGCAATCAAGGAAACGAGGGCGACAGAGGCGACGGGGGCCAGAGCGATCCGCTCAACCCCCTCGAGGCCATCAGGAAGGCTCTCGAGGACTACGACCCTCTGGAGAGCGACGGCTTCTGGGGTGATCTGCTGGGCGGGCCTGAAGCCGGCTACTGGGGGAACTTGATCTGGAACGCAGCTTCCATCGGTGGTGACATCGCCGGGATCTTCGTCGAGCCGACCGGTGCCGCAGCGGCGGCCGCCACCTCACGAAAACCTTCAGGAATCTCTGCGGTCATTCTCAATCC
>CAZHSL010000051.1:0-12013 GCA_964535185.1 uncultured Corynebacterium sp. | reverse complement strand
CCCGCGGCGACATCATCCTGTTCATCGACGAGATCCACACCCTCGTCGGCGCGGGAGCGGCCGAGGGCGCGATAGACGCCGCCAGCATCCTCAAGCCGATGCTCGCCCGCGGCGAGCTGCAGACCATCGGGGCGACCACGCTCGAGGAGTACCGCAAGCACATTGAGAAGGACGCCGCCCTCGAGCGGCGCTTCCAGCCGATCCAGGTGGACCAGCCCTCGGTGGCACACACCGTGGAGATCCTCAAGGGTCTGCGCGACCGCTACGAGGCCCACCACAGGGTGACCATCACCGATGCGGCGCTGGTGGCCGCGGCGAACCTCGCCGACCGGTACGTCAACGACCGCTTCCTGCCGGACAAGGCGATCGACCTGATCGACGAGGCCGGTGCCCGCCTGCGGATCCGCCGACTCACCGCGCCGCCCGAGCTCAAGGAGTTCGACGCGCGGATCGAGGAGACCCGCAAGAAGAAGGAGGAGGCGATCGACGGGCAGGACTTCGAGCTCGCCGCCTCCCTGCGGGACGAGGAGCAGAAGCTCAAGTCCGAGCGGGACGAGAAGGAGACCGCCTGGCGGCACGGGGAGTCCGACGCCGTGACCACGGTCAGCGAGGAGGTCATCGCCGAGGTGCTGGCCGCCTCCACGGGCATCCCGATCGTGAAGCTCACCGAGGAGGAGTCCTCGCGGCTGCTCCACATGGAGCAGGAGCTGCACAAGCGCGTCATCGGGCAGGACGAGGCCATCAAGGCCATCTCCCGCGCGATCCGGCGCACCCGCGCCGGCCTCAAGGATCCCAAGCGTCCCGGCGGCTCGTTCATCTTCGCCGGCCCGACCGGCGTCGGGAAGACCGAGCTGGCCAAGGCGCTCGCCGAGTTCCTGTTCGGCGACGAGGAGGCGCTCATCCAGCTGGACATGTCCGAGTTCGGTGAGAAGCACACCGCCTCGCGCCTGTTCGGCTCGCCCCCCGGGTACGTCGGCTACGACGAGGGCGGCCAGCTCACCGAGAAGGTGCGGCGCAAGCCGTTCTCCGTGGTCCTGTTCGACGAGGTGGAGAAGGCCCATGTGGACATCTTCAACTCGCTGCTGCAGATCCTCGAGGACGGCCGCCTCACCGACTCCCAGGGCCGGGTGGTCGACTTCAAGAACACGATCATCATCATGACCACCAACCTCGGCACCCGTGACATCGCCAAGGGCGTGTCCCTGGGCTTCACCGCCGGCGGGGACCTCTCCACCGACTACGAGCGGATGAAGTCGAAGGTCCACGAGGAGCTCAAGCAGCACTTCAAGCCGGAGTTCCTCAACCGCGTCGACGACGTGGTGGTCTTCCCGCAGCTGTCGATGGAGGAGATCGTCCAGATCGTGGATCTGGAGATCGCCAAGCTCGAGACCAGGCTGCGGGACCGAGACATGAGCCTGACCCTCACCCCGGCGGCGAAGGACCTGCTGGCGGAGAAGGGCTACGACCCCGTGCTCGGTGCCCGTCCGCTGCGTCGCACCATCCAGCGCGACATCGAGGACACGCTCTCCGAGCGGATCCTGTTCGGGCAGATCCATGTCGGCGACGAGATCGTCGTCGACGCCCGCGGGGAGGGCCTGCTCGGCGAGCTGACATTCGCCCACCGGGCCGAGGGCGGCGAGCTCATGGAGATCTCCGACGAGATCGACGTCGAGTCGATGACGCAGGCCCGCGCCGAGGACCTCACCCGCGCCGACGGCGTGGACTCCCCGGACACGGACAGCGCAGAGGCCAGCACCTCGTGACCCGTGGCGCCGGCCCCGCCTCCGGGCAGGGCCGGCGCCGCCGCTCGTCCCGGCGCGTCCGCCGGGCCGCGAGCACCACCGGCCCGGGGCCGTTCGGTCCCGGGCACCCGCTTCGACGAGCCCGGAAGGTCCAGGGCGATGTGCCGGGGCCTTCGACGGAGAGGACGCATGGGCGACACCATCGACTGGATGCTGTCCCTGACGGGGCAGCTGGAGGACTGGATCCTGGGCGTGGCCGATGCCTGGTGGGTCCATCTCCTGGTGTACCTGTTCGCGGCGTTCGACGGCTTCTTCCCGTCGGTGCCGAGCGAGTCGACGATCGTGACCCTCTCCTCCCTGTGGTCCAGCTCGGGACAGCCGTCGCTGATCTTCATCGGCCTGGCCGCCTGGATGGGCGCGTGGACCGGCGACAACGTGGGATACCTGATCGGCAGCAAGGTCGGGTGGGAGCGCTTCAGATTCCTGCGCGAGGGACGCGGCCGACGGGCGGTCGAGGCCGCCGACCGCGGACTGCGGAAGCGGGCGCTGGTCTTCCTGATGACCGCGCGCTACATCCCCTTCGGCCGCACCGCGGTGAACCTGGTCGCCGGTGCCGTGCACTACCCGCACCGCAACTTCTGGCCCCGCTCGCTGCTGTCCACCTTCGTGTGGGCCGTCTACTCGTGCGCGATCGGCGCGATCGCCGGGGCCTGGTTCGAGGACCACAACCTGCTGGCGATCACGGTCGCCCTGATCGCGGCCGTGGTGCTGGCACTGATCGTCGAGCGGCTGATCGCCGTGCTGCACCGGGCCCTGGACCGGCGCGCGGAGCGGCGTGAGGCGGAGGCCGGAGAGGGGCGCGACGGCGATCCCGAAGGGGTCGCGACCCCTGCGCCCTCCTCCCGCTCCGAGGAGGCGGCCGCCGGGACGGCCGCGCAGGAGCCGGAGGCCGTCGCCTCGCACGTCGACTCGCCGCTGAGCCCGAGCCGCGGGGAGGACAGCCCGGTATGAGCATCCCGATCCGTCCCGCGCTGCCGGCCGACGTGCGCGGCATCAACCGGCTCGTCGAGCCGATGACCCACACCGGGGTGCTGCTCGGCAAGGACCTGGTCTCGTACTACGAGGCCGTGCAGGAGTTCCTCGTCGCGACCGACGAGGACGGCGAGGTCGTCGGCTGCGGCGCGCTGCACGTGATGTGGGAGGACCTCGCGGAGGTGCGCACCCTCGCGGTGCGCGAGGACCAGCGCGGCACGGGCCTCGGGCATCGGCTGCTCGACTCCCTGCTCGAGCGGGCGCGCCGGCTGGGTCTGCAGCGTGTGTTCTGCCTGACCTTCGAGGTGGAGTTCTTCACCCGGCACGGCTTCGAGGTGATGAGCGAGGCGGTGGACCCGGACATCTACAACCAGCTGCTGCGCTCCCCGGACGAGGGCATCGCGGAGTTCCTCGACCTCGCACGGGTCAAGCCCAACACCCTCGGCAACACTCGGATGCTCAAGCAGCTCGACACCCCGAGCTGAGGCCGGCCCGGCATCCGTGGGAACGGCTCCTGACGAGCCGCAGCGGCCATGCCCCGCTCCTGCCGTCAGTGCAGGATCCGACGCAGAGTCAGGGCAGGCTCAGACCGGCCCGGTCCGGCACCGCCAGCCCGTCGGCGACCAGCGTGCGCATGCCGCGCCGCACCCGCTCGGGATCCTGCCGATCGAGGGCCATCAGCTGCTCCTGGGCTGCGGAGCCCTCCCGGCGCAGCAGTGCCATGATCAGGCCGCGCATCTGCCGATCCGTGCCCTCGAAGGCCTGGCGGCGACGGGTGTCCTGTTCGGGCGCCGGGCGGCCGGCGGCGAACCATGCGCATCCGTTCCCGGCCAGCGGGCACTGTGTGCAGCGCGGCGAGCGGGCGGTGCACACCAGCGCGCCGAGCTCCATCACCGCCTGGTTCCAGGCCACCGAGCGCTCCCTGGAGGCGGGCAGGCTGCGTGTGGCCAGCGCTCGTTCCGCGGCGCTGTAGGTGCGGTCCGGCAGGGCGCGGCCGCGCACGCTGCGGGCGAGCACCCGGCGGATGTTGGTGTCGACCACCACCGCGCGGCCGTGATGGGCGAAGGCGGTGACCGCCGCGGCGGTGTACTCGCCGATCCCCGGCAGCGCCCGCAGCGCCTCCTGCCCGTGGGGCACGCGCCCGCCGTGATCGCGCACGATGGCCCGCGCACACTCCTGCAGCCGCAGCGCGCGGCGCGGGTACCCGAGCCGGTCCCAGCAGCGCAGCACCTCCGCGGTGGGGGCGTCGGCCAGATCGGCGGGGGAGGGCCAGCGCCGCATCCATTCCTGCCAGCGCGGCAGCACCCGGACCACCGGGGTCTGCTGCAGCATCACCTCGGAGACCAGGATCGCCCAGGCGGAGACGCCCTCGTGCCGCCAGGGCAGATCGCGTCCCTCCTCGGCGAACCAGCCGACCACGGCGTCGACGGTCCCCGCATCGACGCCGCCGGCGTCGTCGCCGGGGGAGGGCACATCGACGACGCGGGCCGGAGCCTGTCGGCCCCGGCCCGCGCCGGTGGGATGAGGTGCCTGGGCACCGTTCACGATGCTCAGACCTGCGGGGTGGTCCCGCCGGGCTGGGTCGCACCGCCGTGCTGCGCGGTCAGCGCGTCACGGATCTCGGTGAGCAGCACGATGTCCTCGGAGACGGCGGTCTCCTCCTCCTCGGGCAGGCCGCGGCGCTTGCGGTCGAGCTTGCGCGCGGAGGAGATCGGCAGCACGAACACGAAGTAGACGACGGCCGCGGTGATCAGGAACGCGATCACGGCGGAGAGGACGGCGCCGATGTCGATGAGCGTTCCGTCATTGCCCTCGATGATCTTGAAGGCGAGGCCGTCGACGTTGTTGCCGCCGAAGACGTTGATCACCGGCTGGATCAGGTTGTCGACGAAGGCAGTGATCAGAGCGGTGAAGGCTCCGCCGATAACGACGCCGACGGCGAGGTCGATGACGTTGCCCTGCATGACGAAGTTCTTGAAACCCTTCATGGGGTCATCCTTTTTGGGGGAGGGACAAGGGATGCGGAACCGCGGTGCGGTCCGTGAGGGACTTTAACCGATCACCGTCACCACGACAGCCCCCATCCCGAGAGCGTGAGCCACTTCTCCCGCCCGCCTCCGCTCGATCGTCACGAGGGCCTCGGTCGTGCCCGCGGCGGTGCCGCCCAGCGCCGACGTGCCGCCCCGGGAGGGGACGACCTCGAGCACGCGGGCCCGGACCCCCGAGCCGCCGAGGAGCGCCGGGTCGGTCGGGAGCAGCTCGATCGCGGTGCCCGGCCGCAGGTGCGGCACGAGCGCCTCCGGCACCGGCACGGCCATGAGCACCGAGCCCTCGGGGACCTCGGCGGCGTCGGGCGACTCGAGCACTCCGGGCAGCACGGGAGCGCCGGCGTCCAGCGGGACCCGCACAGCGCGGCCCAGCACCCCGTCGACCTCGTGTGCGGCGCCCGCCGGCACCAGGTCCTCGGCGACCCGGACGGTGCGCAGATGGGAGGCGGTCAGCACGGTGCCGGCCTCGAGCGCCACGTCGGTGACGACCACCTCGACCCCGCGCGCCGACGGCGGGAGCATCGACGGCAGCACGGCCGCCACGAGCGCCGCGACGGCGAGGCCGGCCAGCAGCCTCCGGCGACGGCGCAGGGCGCGGCGCCAGGCGGGCAGATGGGAGCGCAGACGGGAGAGCATGCCGCGAGGCTAGGTCCGCAGATCGTGCGGACGCAGCGACCCTCAGCGGCTGTGGACGACCGCCCGGTGGGGAGGAGAGGTCACCCCGCCCGCGACAGCGGCCCGCGGGATCCGTCCCGGCGCGGTCAGGACGCCGCGGCGGCGGGCTGGGCGCTCGGAGCGGCCGAGGAGGAGGACGAGCCGGAGGAGGTGCTCGAGGACTCCCCGCCGCTCGAGGAGCTCTCGGTGCTCGAGGAGTTCGCGGAGCTCGCACCGGAGGAGTCGCTCGATGCCGTCGAGGCCCCCGCGGTCGAGGAATCGGTGGAGTAGAAGCCGGGGCCCTTGAAGACGATCCCCACCGAGTCGAAGACCTTGCGCAGCGTCTCCTGCGCGCACTCCGGGCAGGTCCGCAGCGAGTCCTCGCTGAAGCTCTGGTACTGCTCGAAACGATGGCCGCAGCTCTTGCAGGCGTAGACGTAGGTGGGCACGCGGGATCCTCCGGGATGGTCGAAGTGCTCGGTCGCTAGCGGGCGACCGGGACAGAGTCTACGACTGCCGGGAGGTCAGGACGGAGCGGACGTGACCAGCGAGACGAGTCCCGCGCCGGTGAGCACCTCGGGGATCGGTACGTCATGCTCCTCGCGCGGCAGGGAACCCGACGGCAGCAGCTCGCCGGGGTTGATCACCGCGACGATCCGGGCCCCGTCGGGCAGGGTGCTCAGGGCACGGTCGTAGTAGCCGGCGCCGTGCCCGATCCGGGTGCCGGAGCGGTCCACGGCGACGGCGGGCGCCAGCACCAGCGCGGCCTCCTCGAGCGCGCGGGTGCCGCGCCGCTCACCGGTCGGCTCCTTGCCGAAGCCGCGGCCGGGGGAGTCCTCGAACGGCGACTCGCCGTCCCAGCTGATCCACTCGAGCTCCGCCCCCGCGGCGGCGGGGAAGACGATGCGGGCGCCGGCCCGTGCGAGCCGGCGTGCGAGGGGCAGGACGTCGGCCTCCGACGGAGTGGGATGGTAGGCGGCCACCAGCGGGGGCGCGGCGCCCTCGGCGGCGGCCCGCTGCACCGCATGCTCGATCTCGGTGATCAGCGGTGCGGCGTGGGCGAGGAGCTGCTGCGCCTCCTGCAGCCGGCGCGCGGCACCCTCCTCGCCGGCGTAGGCGGCGGCCCGACGGGACCGCAGCTGCCGGCGCAGCTCCTGCTTGCGTGACCTCATCGTCTCCTCCATGCCCCCAGAGTCGCACAGCCCAGCACGTCCCGGGCGGTCGCGGCGCAGCATCGGTGCAGGCTCCGTCTACGATGACGCGATGGTTCACGTGTGGCCGCTGGCACTGCATGACGGGGAGCTGACGCTGCGCCCGCTGCGCCGCCGCGACCGTGCGGCCTTCGAACGGCTGCGGGAGCGCAACGCCCGCTGGCTGCGCCCGTGGGACGCGACGGACCCCGAGCACGGCGTGCGGCCGGTGGAGTTCCGCACCCTGTACCGCTGGAACCAGGAGCAGGCGAAGCTGGGGCTCGCGGTGCCGCTGGTGATCGTGCACCGGGGGCGCCTGGTCGGACAGATCACCGCCGGTCCCATCCAGTACGGGGCGCTGCGCTGCGCGGTGCTCGGGTACTGGATCGGTCAGGAGGCGGCGGGGCGCGGGCTGGTGCCCCGTGCGGCGGCTCTGCTGATCGATCACCTCTTCGCGGAGCTGGGGCTGCACCGCGTCGAGGTCACGGTGCGGCCGGAGAACGCGGCGAGCCTGCGTGTGGTGGAGAAGCTCCACCTGCGTGCGGAGGGCCTGCGGCGGTCGGCGATCCACGTCGACGGGGCCTGGCGCGACCACCTGGTGTTCGCGCTCACCGCGGAGGAGGTCCCCACCGGGGACGACGGCCACGGGATGCTCCGACGGCTCCGGCGCGAGTTTCCCGGCGACACGCCCGCAACGTGACCAGGGGAATCACAGCGGTGTCACTAAGGTGTCCGTGTGGAGTCGATCAATCTCGGAGCCGTCCTCTTCGGCGTCCTGCTGCTGCTGTGGCTGGCCTACGCCCTGCCGCGCACCGCGAGCCGTCGTGAGGCGATGGGCCGCAGCCGCGCGGCCGACGAGACCGAGATGTCCTCCCAGGCGCGGGACCTCTCCGCGGCCGTCCACGCCCGCCGCACGACCACCGAGGTGAACCCGCCCATGTCCCAGGACCGCCTGCTGCTGCGTCCCGCCGATCCCACCCGTCGTCCGCGCTTCGACGCGGAGCCCGGCACCCGCATCGACCCCGTCCAGGAGAGGAACCGCTCCCGTCGGCTCCTCGGCATCGTGCTGGGGACGCTGCTCGCGGTCACCGCCGTGCTCGTGGTCCTCGGCATCGCGCAGATCGTCGCGTGGTGGGTGCCGGTGTTCGCCGTCGTCGGCCTCGCCGCCTACCTGGTGGGTCTGCGCCGCGCGGAGATCGAGCGGCGCGCCCGCATGACCCGCGCCGCCACCCGGGAGCGCCGCGAACGGGCCGAGGCGGAGACCGCGCGGCTCCGGGCGCGCGAGGAGAGGACTCCGGTGCGGGCCGGGGGAGGGGGCACCGCGGCGGTCGCGCAGGCGTCGCAGGCCGATCTCGAGACGGACTCCCGGCGAGCGGTGGAGCAGGTCTCCCGGCCCGGTGAGTGGACCCCGCGCCCGGTGCCGCGCCCCACCTACGCGCTGCGCGGGGAGGTCGAGGACCTCGCCACCCGCCACGCTGCCCACCGGCAGAGCATGCTCGCGACCTCCGTGCCGCTGGAGAGCGGCCGGGTCGAGGAGCTCGAGGCCGTCGAGGAGGACTTCGCACCGGCCCAGGACCTGCAGCTCGACGAGATCCTCGCGCGCCGCCGGGCCTGAAGGTGGGCACCGGCCGCGACATCGGCGCCCTCGAGGCGCTGCTCGAGCGCGAGGGATACCACGAGCGGCCCCTGGCGGTGCTCGACCTCGACGCCTTCGACGCCAACGCCGAGGACCTCTCCCGCCGTGCGGCCGGCACCCCGCTGCGGGTCGCCTCGAAGTCCCTGCGGGTCCGGGGACTGCTCGAGCGGGTGCTGGCGCGGCCGGGATACGCCGGCATCCTCGCCTTCACACTGCCCGAGGCCCTCTGGCTGGTCGCCCATGGCGCCCGCGACGTCGTCGTCGCCTACCCGACCGCCGAGCGCGGTGCGCTGCGCCGGCTCGCGGCCCGTCCCGAGGCGCTGGACGCGATCACGCTGATGGTCGACGAGACCGCGCAGCTGGACCTGGTCCTCGACGCCGTCTCGGACCTCGGCCCCCGCGCCGACGGCCGCCGGATCCGGGTCGCGCTCGAGCTCGACGTGTCCTTCACCCCGCTGCCCGGCGTGCGCTTCGGCGCGCTGCGCTCCCCGGTGCACACCCCCGCCGAGGCCGTCGCCCTGGCCCGCGAGGTGCTCGCCCGGCCCCGGCTCGAGCTGGTGGGGATGATGGCCTACGAAGGCCACATCGCCGGGGTCACCGATGCGGCCCGCACCCCCTACGCCGCGGCGGTGCGCGCCATGAAGCGCCTGTCCCGCCCGGACGTCGCCGCTCGCCGCGCCGAGGCCGTCGCCGCGGTGCGCGAGGTCGCCGAGCTCGAGTTCGTCAACGGCGGCGGCACCGGCTCGATCGAGTCCACCGCCGCGGAGGAGGCGGTCACCGAGATCGCGGCCGGCTCCGGACTGATCGGCCCGGGCCTGTTCGACCGCTACCGGGGCTTCTCCCCGCAGTCCGCCCTGCTGCTGGGTGCCGGCGTGGTGCGCCGCCCCGCGCCGGGCGTCGCGACCCTGCTCGGTGGCGGCTGGATCGCCAGCGGCGTGCCGGGCTCCGACCGGCTGCCCACCATCGCCCACCCGCCCGGCCTCTCCTACGCCCCGCAGGAGGCGGCGGGGGAGGTGCAGACCCCGGTGCTCGGGGCAGCCGCCGAGCAGCTGCGAGTGGGGGACACCGTGTGGCTGCGGCACGCCAAGGCCGGGGAGCCCGCGGAGCACTTCGCGAGCTACCTGCTGGTCCAGGGCGACCGGATCGTCGGATTCCACCCCACGTACCGCGGTGAGGGGGCAATCTTCCTCTGAGCGGTCCTCCCGCGCAGCGGATCCCACGGACCGCGATCCCCACCGAGCCCCGAAGGAGAGGCCGATGCCGACGCGCAGCACCACGCTCCGCACCTGGAGCGGAGCCGTGTCCTGGACACCGCAGCAGGTGCTGCGCCCGACCTCGCAGGAGGCGGTCGTCGCGGCCGTGCGGGCGGCGCGCGCCCGGGGATGCGGGCTGCGGGTGATCGGCGGAGGCCACTCCTTCTCCGCCCTCGCCGCCACCGACGGGATCACGCTGTCGCTGGATGGCTACCAGGGCCTGGTCACGGCGGATCCCGATACGGGCCTGGTCACCCTGCGGGGAGGCACCCGGCTCTGGGCCGTCGCCGAGCTGCTGGCCCCCTACGGGCTCGCGCTGTCGGTGATGGGGGACATCGACCGGCAGTCGATCGCCGGCGCGATACAGACCGGCACCCACGGCACGGGCGGCGCCTTCACCGGTTTCGCCGGCATGGTGCGCGGCCTCCGGCTGGTGCTGGCCGACGGGTCGGTGGTGGACACCTCGCCCACCCGGGACCGGGACCTCTTCGAGGCCGCGAGGCTCGGGCTGGGCAGCATCGGGGTGGTGCTCGAGGTGACGCTGCAGTGCGTCCCCGCCTATCGCCTCGAGCTGGTCGAGACCACCGAGCCGCTCGAGGCGACGGCACGCTCCTTCCTCGCCGACTCCTCCCGCACCGACCACCACGAGTTCTTCTGGTTCCCCCGCACACGCCGGGCGACGGTGCGCACCATGCGGCGACTGCCCGCGACCGCCCCCAGGCACCGCAGCGCCCGCGCCGCCGAGTTCCTGCAGCAGGAGGTGCTCGGCAACGGGCTGTGGGAGGTGCTGTGCCGCAGCGCCGCCGTCGTGCCTCCGCTGAGCCGACCCGTCGCCGGGATCGCCTCGCACGTGTTCGCCGGGCCGCGGGTGGTCGACGACTCCGCGACCGTCTTCGCCGCGCCGCGCCGCGTGCGCTTCCACGAGTCCGAGTGGGCGCTGCCCGCCGAGCGCTTCGAGGAGGCCTTCGAGGCCCTGCGCGGGCGCTTCGAGGCCGAGGGCGTCCGCGTCACCTTCCCGCTCGAGATCCGCCGCGCCGCGGCCGACGACGTATGGCTGTCCACCGCCCACGACCGCGACACCGTGTACATCGCCGCGCACCGCCATCACACGGAGGAGGCAGGGCCGTATCTGCTGCTCGTGCAGCGCACCCTGGCGGCCTTCGGGGCCCGCCCCCACTGGGGCAAGCAGCACTGGCTGGGCCGGCGCGAGCTCGCGGAGCTCTATCCCCGTTTCGAGGACTTCCGCGCCGTGCGCGAGGCCGCCGACCCCGACGGGCTCCTGATGACCCCGTACCTGCGGCACCTGCTGGGCTGAGCACGGGCCGGGCCGGACGTGCAGGGCCCCGTCCGCACCCTGTCCGCCCGCCCGGAGCCGATCGCTGCGGGCTAGCCTGACGAGGATGAACACCTCTGCGCCCCGCACCCCGCCCGCCGCCGTGCCCTCCCCCTCGCACCTGCTGGAGATCGCCCTCACCGCCGCCCACGCGGCGGCCGAGTACATCCGCGGCCTGGACCGCGACGGCCTGGCCCGCGAGTACAAGACCTCCCACCACGACATCGTCACCGAGCACGACCGCGCCAGCGAGGAGATCATCGTCTCCGAGCTGCGCCGCCTGCTGCCCACCGCGCGCATCGTCGGCGAGGAGGGCGGGGAGCGGCCCGCCGAGGAGCCCGCCGCCGGGACCGCCGACGGCGATCCGGTGGTGAGCTTCTACGTCGACCCCATCGACGGCACCAGCAACTTCGCCGCCGGGCTGCCGCTGTTCTGCATCTCGATCGGGGTCGCCGTCGACGACGAGCTGGTCGCCGGCGTGATCGACGCTCCCGTCCTGCACCAGGTGTTCGCCGCCGCCGACGGCGACGCCACCCTCAACGGCAGGGTGCTGCGGCCGCGCTCCACCAAGGCCTCCGCCGACGCCCTGGTGCTGTCCGGGTACCCGGGCCAGCGCACCGGTTCGCGGTTCCCCGAGTTCGCCGCGACCTCGGTGCGCACCCTCGAGGACTCGGTCTCCGCGGTGCGGCACCTCGGCTCGGCGGCGCTCGAGCTCGCGTACGTCGCCGCCGGGTGGGCCGACGCGACCGCGCTGACCGCGATCAACTCCTGGGACGTGGCCGCAGGCTTCCACATCCTGCGCCGGGCCGGCGGCTCGCTGCGCACCTGGTCGGGCGCCGAGGGCGTGGAGCGGCCCGACCACCTGCAGCCCGCCTACGTGGCCTGCACGGGGCAGGAACGGCTCGAGGTGCTCGATGCGCTGCAGCAGGAGCTGCAGGACCTGCGCACCGCGACCCGGTGACCCGGCGACGGCATCGGGGCGGCGATCGCTGTGACCTTCGTCAAGGCGCCCGCCCCGATGCGACAGCACCGCGGCGGCGATGCTAATCTGTCCAGGTCGCACAGCGACATGGGGCTATGGCGCAGTTGGTAGCGCGTCTCGTTCGCAATGAGAAGGTCGGGGGT
>CAZHSL010000050.1:0-12032 GCA_964535185.1 uncultured Corynebacterium sp. | reverse complement strand
CGCTGTGCCTGACCGGCCAGATGCAGGACCTCGTCCTCGAGGGCGAGCGCGGTGCCATCCGCCCCGCCGTGCTCTACTCCGACCTGCGCGCGGCCGCAGAGGCCGGGGAGATCCGCGCCGCGCTCGCCGCCGACGGCGAGGACTGGGACGGCCTCACCGGGAACCTGCAGGACGCCAGCAGCTGCGCAGCGATGTTCCGCCACCTGGCCCGCACCGAGCCCGCAGCCACCGCTGCCACGCGAGGGATCACCTTCGGGCCCGCCGGCCACCTCGCCCACGCGCTCGGCGCGGGCCTGCACTGCGACCTCACCACCGCCGCGACCACCGGACTGCTCGACGCCCGAACCCGCGACTGGTCACCCGCCGTCGCGGATGCCGCCGGCATCGACCCAGCGCTCCTGCCCCGCCTCACCTCGAAGCTCGGTGAGATCGTCGGTCGCACCGACGACAGCGCCCGTGACCTGCTCGGCCTGCCCGCCGGGGTCCCGATCGTGCTCGCCCCCGGGGATGCTGGAGCCTCCGCCCTCGGCATCACCGGGCCCGCCCCGGGCCAGGACCACGCCTCCCTCGGCACCAGCGGCTGGATCGCGAGCATCCGCCCCGCCGCCGTCGACATGCCCTTGGACGACGCCTCCCATCGCCTCGCCCTGGGGCCGGAGACGGCGCTCCACATCTCCGCGATCCTCACCGCGGGTGCTGCGGCTGCCTGGGCTCGGGACGCCTACCTCACCGGCGCGGACGCGGAGACCGCCGACCGCCTCCTCGGGGACCGCGAGCGCGCACGCGGGCGCGGGCCGACGGGACTGCTGGTCCTGCCCTCGCTCGGTGGGGAACGCTTCCCCGTCCGGGACGAGAACCTGCGCGGCGCCGTGCTCGGCCTCGACTCCGAGACCACCCCGGCGGACCTCTACGCCGGCACCCTCGAGGGCGTCGCCCTCGCCCTCTCCCACGCGCTCGACCCCGCCGATCGCGATCGCGTGCTGCCCGTCGTCGGCGGGGGAGCGGCCTCCGCTCCCTGGCGGCGGATCCTCGCGGACGTCACGGGCCGGCCCGTGCTCCACACGGACGCGACGGAGGCGACGCTTCTCGGTGCCGCGCTGGCCGCCGCCGAGGCCCTCGGCCTGGATCACCACCTGAGTCCGCTCGCCGCGCAGGGCGGTGAGCTCGTCACGCCCGATCCGTCCGCTGCCACGGCGTATGCGACGCTCCGGTCCGCGCACCGGCGGCTGTATGACGCGGTGGCGGCCACGACCTGCTGAGCCCGTCCCGTCCGGGGAGAGGCGAGCACGTCTCCACCATGCGTTGGTGGGCCGGCACCTGGACTTCTCCTCCCCAGCGCCCGTCCGTCCACACGCCAGCGGTCGGGATCGCAGCCGACGAGCCCGCCCGCCACGATCGGCTCATGACGATCTTCGAACAGTCCGCCGAGCAGTTCTCTTCGCTCGACCCCGAGTGGGGGCCACGTCCCACGGAGGTCGATGCGCCTGACGCGCCGTCCACGCCCACCCGTGTCTGGTTCCTGGGGGAGGGCCCTCTGCCGCGGGAGGAGCCCAGCGATCCCGCCGGGCTGGAGACGATGCGCCGCGAGGCTGCGGAGCTCCCGCTCCTCGCCGAGCTCCGGTATGCCCTGGACCTGATCGGTGACGGCTTGCGGGTCAAGCGCGGCGGAGACCCGTACGTCTCCGACGTGAGGGAGTTCGAGCGTCGCCGGGGTGCCCGCATCCCTCGGCACGAGGCACCCTGCTCGCCGACCTTCCCCGAGCTGATCGATCTGCTCCGAACGCTGGGCTGGGTGGAGAGCGAGGAGCGCCGACTGCGGCGCGTCCAGGGAAGTGCCGCCGAGGCCGCTCTCGACCCCGAGACGGAGGGGCACCTGGACGCGGTCCGCGGCGTGATCCGCGAAGGAGTCCGGCGTGCGCAGGCCCGGCCCTGGTGGCTCATGGCGACCACCGAGGAGCACACCCTCCGTGACGCGCTGCTCATCGCGACCACCGAGGAGGGACTCCTGCTGCCCTGGGCGCCGAGCGCGACGGGCTTCCATCATTGCCGGGACCACTCCTGGTTCCTGGTGGAACTGCTCGGCCATCCCCGCATCCAGGACATCCCCCTCGATCTGGAGACCGGGCACGTGCCCCCACACGTCCTCGCGGAGCTCGCCGCCTGCCGGGAACGCATGAGCGGTCTCGTCGAGTGGGGGCTGGTCACCCGCGCCGAGTGGGAGGAGCAGCACCGCACCGCGGGATACTCCCGTTTTCGAGCCCCGCTGCTGATGCGCGGGGCGCTGGCGGGGTGGGGATGAGCGTCCGGGCGGGCCGACCGGACCACCCTGGACGGGCAGGAGCCCGCCTCCGCGAGGGCGTCGGGGTGCTGCTGGAAGCGTACGCAGCGCTGGAGATCTTCGAGGAGCTCGGGGGTCGCATCATCTGAGCGAATCGCAGTGCCGGGCGCGAGAGCGGAACAAGCGGGCCGACCAGGCAGCACGGGGGGCGTCGAGTTCGGCGGTGAGCAGCTAGCCCGGTGCTACGCTCCGCCGTAGGAGACGTCCCCACCGAGAACGACGCGAGGTCCGATGAGCCCTGCTGGCACGATCGCGGTGGTCGGCTCGATCAACGTCGACCTCAGCGCCCACGTGGTGCGCCATCCGCGGCCGGGGGAGACCCTCCACGGCCGCGGCGGGCGGATGACCCCCGGCGGGAAGGGCGCCAACCAGGCCGTCGCCGCCGCGAAGCTCGGCGGCGAGGTCGAGATGATCGGCGCCGTCGGCACCGACGCCCAGTCCGAGGTGGGCCTGTCCGGCCTGCGCGCGGCCGGGGTGGGACTCGCCGGGGTGCGCGAGGTCGAGGGCCCGACGGGCCTGGCGATCGTCACCGTCGCCGACGGGGGCGAGAACTCCATCGTGGTGATCGCCGGCGCCAACGACGCCGTGGACGCCGCGCAGGTGGCCGCCTCCCGCGACGTGCTCGAGAGCGCCGCGATCGTGGTGTGCCAGGGCGAGATCCCCCGCGACGGGATCGAGGCGCTGCCGGACCTCGTGCGCGGACGGTTCCTGCACAATCCCGCTCCGGTGATGGAGCTGGATCCGGCCGTGCTGCGCGCCTCCGACCCGCTGGTGGTCAACGAGCACGAGGCCGCGCTGGTGCTGGCCCAGCTGAGCCCGGGCGTCGAGACGCCGCAGCAGCCCGCACAGATCGCGGCCGCCCTGCGGGAGGCCGGGATCGCCTCGGTGGTGCTCACCCTCGGCGCCGAGGGCTCCCTGGTGGTGGACGCCGACGGGCAGCACCGCATCCCCGCCGCGCCCGTCACCGCCGTGGACACCACCGGCGCCGGGGACGCGTTCATCGGCGCGCTCGCCGTGGGCCTCGCCCGCGGGGAATCCCTGCCCCTTGCCGCCCGCTTCGCCTCGCGGGTGGGTGCCTTCGCGGCCACCGGCCACGGCGCGCAGCCCAGCTATCCCAGCACGGAGGACCAGCTGCCGGAGCTGAGCGGGGAGGGAGCATGAGACACCACGGGATCCTCCATCCGGAGCTCGGCGCGCACCTGGCCCGACTCGGCCACACCGACACCTTCGTGATCGGCGATGCCGGCCTGCCCGTCCCGTCGGACGTGCCGCGGTTAGATCAGGCACGGCGCCCCCGGCCCGAGACGGGCAGGCGTCACGGACGTGCGACGGTGCTCATCCCACCCCGTACAGCCGCGCCTGCAGCGCCCGCACCCGCGCGCTGAGCTCCGGATCGGGCCCCACCGCCTCGATGCCGGGCGCGACCGTGTGCACGGGCAGCGGCGCGACGGGCGCCGCCGGCACCTCCCACTGCGCCAGCCAGCCGGTCAGCTGCGCGGTGCTGCTGGCGTAGACGATCCGGCCCAGCCCCACCCAGGCGTGGGCGGCCGCGCACATCGGGCAGTGCTCGCCGGAGGTGTAGACCGTCGCGGCGGCGCGCTCGGCAGGGGAGAGGTGCTCGGCCGCCCAGCGCGCGATAGCGAACTCCGGATGCTGGGTCTTGTCACCGCCGGCGACCCGGTTGCGGTCGGCGAAGAGCTCGGAACCGTCGGCGCTCACCAGGATCGAGCCGAACGGTTCGTCCCCGGCGTCGAGGGCCTCCTCAGCGAGGTCCACGCAGCGGCGCAGGTGGGTGCGATCCCTATCGGTCAGGTCGAGGGGGCCCGAGCCCGTGGGTGTGGAGGAATCCGTCATGCGCCCATCCCACCACGTCGGCCCGAGCGAAGGCGAGTGCGCCCGGAGCCCTCACTGCTTGCCGAGGATCCCCTCGCCGCCGTCCACGTTCAGCAGCGTGCCGGTGATGCAGCCGGCCTCCTCCGAGCACAGCCACACCGCCGCATCCGCCTGCTCCTGCGGCTCCGCCGCACGCTTCATCGGGATCGCCGAGGTGTAGCCCTCGTACTCGCGCGGGGACGACTCCTTCCACGAGGCGAGCGCGGTGGTGAAGGTCGCGCCGGGGCAGATCGCGTTCACGCGGATCCCCTGCTCGGCGTACTCGAGCGCTGCAGTCTGCGTCGTGCCGTTGACCGCCCACTTCGAGGAGTTGTACGGCGACAGGCCCGGGCTGCCGTTCTTGCCGGACATCGAGGACGTGTTCACGATCGCCCCGAAGCCCTGCTTCTCCATCTGGCGCAGCTCATGCTTCATGAAGCTCATGGTGCCGAACACGTTCAGCGTGAACACCCGCTCCCACACCTCTCGTTCCTGCTGCGTGAACGGGGTCGCGGCGACGCCGATGCCGGCGTTGTTGTGAGCGAAGTCGAGCGTCCCCCACAGCTCGACCGTGCGTGCCACCATCTGTGCGGCGAGATCCTCGTCGGAGGCGTCGCCGACCATCGTCTCCACGACGCCGCCGGCCTCGCGGATCAGCCGTGCGGTCTCCTCGAGCGGCTCCGCGGCGATGTCCATGATCAGCACGCGTGCACCGGCTCCGGCGAAGGCGAGCGCGCTGGCGCGGCCGATGCCGCCGCCCGCTCCGGTGACGATCCCGCTGAACGCCGCTACGGTCGCCGCCGTGGCCGTGCTCCTCACCCGCGGCGGACGGAGGCTGCTGCGATGAGACCAGGAACCGTTGAGCAGGGGCTCGAGCTGACGGGGCTGTCCGGGCTGGACCTCGCGGTCGCTCCGGGGGAGCTGGTCGCCCTGATCGGTCCCTCCGGCTCCGGCAAGACCACGCTGCTGCGGGCGATCAGCGGCCTCGACCCGATGCTCGCCGGGGCTGTGCGCATCGACGGCCGCGATCAGATCGGGGTGCCGGCGGAGCGTCGACCGCTCGCGATGATGGTCGAGACACCGGTGCTGTTCCCCCAGCTCACCGTCGCCGAGAACATCGCGTTCGCGCTGGACTGTGACCTGGCGGCGCGCGCCGCGGCCGACGCCCTGGACACGGCCCTGACCTCCCTCGACCTGCAGATCCTCGCCGAGCACTACCCGGAGCGGCTCTCCGCCGGCCAGCGCCAGCGAGCGGCGCTGGCCAGGGCGCTCGTGCGCCGCCCGCGCGTGCTCCTGTTCGACGAGCCGCTCGCGCACGTCGACCCCGTGGCGCGCACGGGCCCGCGCCGCGAGATCCTCCGCACCCACCACCGCATCGGCTGCGCCTCGCTCCTGGTCACCCACGACGGGCACGAGGCGCTCGCGATCGCGGACCGCATCGCGGTGATGCGCGACGGGAGGATCGTGCAGGTCGCCCCGCCGCGCGAGCTGTATGCCCGGCCGGCCGACACCTGGGTGGCGACACGGCTCGGAGCGCCGAACTTCCTCACCGCCCGCATCGAGGCCGTGCAGGACGGTCCGGACGGGCACCGCGTGCGGGTGCGGGTCCTGGGCCGCGAGCACGATGTGCCCGCCGCTGGGGAGCTGACCGACGTGGGGGAGACCTGCGTGGTCACCGGCCATCCCCATGCCGTCACCGCGACCCCTGCCTCGCCGAGCACCGGTCTCGATCCGCGCCGCGGCACCGTGCTCTCCGCCGGGTTCGGCGGCGACCACGTGGACTACGACATCGAGACCGACGCCGGCACCCTCGTGGTGCGTCGGCCGCTCGGCCCGGCCGAGGAGCCGTGGCCGGCCGGGACCGCGGTGGAGGTGGATCTCGTCGCGGACGCGGTGTGGGCCGTGGCGCGGTGACGATGCGCGCCTGCGGCCGGTGCGGTGCCGGGACGCCGAGGGCCCGTCCGCACCGTCACCGCCCCGGATACTCCACCCGCTCCCACGGCCAGTCGGCTCGGATCCATTCGGCGACGGCCGCCGCGAGCGGCTGATCCAGCTCCGCGCGGTCGGCGCGCACCCAGGACTGGGCGACCACGTCGTGCTGCGGGGAGGGGGAGGGGTAGAGGTACACGCAGCCGATCACGTCGGCGCTGCGCGGGTCGAGCACGGTGAAGGTGAAGCCTCGCCGGGCCGTGAAGTCGCCGGCGTGGCGGTGCAGGTCGCGGAGGTTCCGCTCCGGCGTCATGCCGCCGAGCGGCGGCCAGCTGCCGTCGGGATAGCCGGGCGTGGCGCGGATGTGCTCGATGCTGCCGGTCCATGCCGCGAGGTCCGCCTCGTTGTGCTGGGGGCCGAGGGGCTCGAGGCGGAACTCCTCGGTCGCGAGGACGAGGGGCGGGTCGAAGTCTGCCGGGACGAAGTCACCGGTCGTCGGGGTCGTGGCCACGGGGCGTGTCTCCTGTCGTCGGGAAGGGTGCCGTGCCGGCACTGCTCGCGGGATGGTCCTCAGCCGAGGATGCCCAGCTCGTAGGCGGTGGCGACGGCGGCGGCCCGGTCGGACACGCCGAGCTTGTCGAAGATGTGGGCGAGGTGCGTCTTGACCGTCGCTTCGCTGACGAACAGCTCCGCGGCGATCGACCGGTTGGGGGTGCCGCGCGCCACGAGCAGCAGCACCTCGCGCTCCCGCGCGCTGAGGGTGGCCCGGCGCGAGGGGCTGTGCACGTGCGAGGCGAGGCGGGTGGCGATGGCCGGGGAGAGCACCGTCTCGCCCGCCGCGGTGGAGCGGATCGCCGCGATGAGGGTCTCGGCGGAGGAGTCCTTCAGCAGGTAGCCGATCGCGCCGGCCTCGATCGCCGCGACCGTCTCCGAGTCGGTGTCGTAGGTGGTCAGCACGAGCACCGTGGCGCGGAGCCCGCGGGCCCTCATCTCGCGCACCGCCTCGACCCCGCCCCCGCCGGGCATGCGCAGGTCCATCACCACCACGTCGGGGTCGCGCGCCGCGGTGAGGCGCACCGCCTCGGGGCCGCTCGCCGCCTGCCCCACCACCTCGAGGCCGGGCGCGGCGGAGAGGGTCGCGACGACCCCGTCGCGGACCACCGGATGGTCATCGACCACGACCACGCGGATCATGCCGCAGCCTCCCTCGACAGCGCCGGCAGGTGCAGGGACACGGCCGTGCCCCGCCCCGCCGAGGTCTCCACGTCCAGGGTGCCCGCCAAGCGCGCGGCGCGCTGGCGCATCCCGCGCAGCCCGAAGGACGATTCCGGCACCGCCGCGGCGGGATCGAAGCCGGCGCCGTCGTCTCGCACGTCGAGCGCGATCTGCTCCTCGTCGTACGTGAGGGTGACGCGCACCCGACCGGCCCCGGCATGCTTGCCCACGTTGGACAGCGCCTCCTGCGCGATGCGGAGCACCGTCGCCTCCACCTCGGGGTGCAGCACCCTGACCTCGCCCACCACCGTCACATCGGCGTGCACGGGCCGCTCCCGCGACCAGTCCTGCACGAGCGAGGTCACCGCGTCGACCAGGCCGGTGGAGGACAGCGGGCCCGGGACGAGGTCCATGACGGAGCGGCGCGCCTCCCCGAGGGCGGTGCGCACCAGATCGGTGGCCCTCGCGAGCCTGGGCACGGGCGCGGGGTCGTGCTGGGCGGCCTGCAGCTGGGCGAGGATCGCGGCGAGGCTCTGGGCGAGGGTGTCGTGGATCTCGCGGGCCAGCCGCTGCCGCTCGTCCTGCACCCCGGCCCGGCGGGCCTGGGCGATGATCGTGTCCTGCAGCGCGGCGTTCTCGCGCGCGGCGCGCTCGAGATCCGCGTTCACCCGCCCGAGCTCGGCGATCATGGCCCGCTGCTCCTCCTCGCGCCGGGCGTTCACCTCCTGGAGGTGGCTCAGCAGGAGGGCCAGGCCCACGTTGACCACGAGCAGGACAGCGAACACCAGCCACTGGAGCCTGCCCGTCGGCGGGAGGCCCCCGGACTGGGACCCGGCGAGGGTGAGCGCGATGCCGACGATGCCGAGGCGCCGCACCCACCGGTGCCGCAGATCGCCCAGATCCAGGTAGCCGACCCATGCATAGATCCCGAAGAACGGGTTGATCCAGGTCAGGACGAAGGCGAGCACCATGCGGCCGAAGAAATGGATGTCCAGGCCCACCGAGGCCGTCTCCCCGCCGCGGCGGCGTAGGCGCCACCACCAGGTCCAGGCGGCGCTCGTCAGGACGAGGCAGGCCTGGGCGAGCAGCCATCCCGGACCGTCCACGCCGAAGAGCGCGGCGGTCGGAGCCGCGACGGCCGAGGCGAGCACGAGCATGACCAGCGGAACGGTGGGCGTCCACCGTTCCCATCGGGTGCCGTCGTGGGATGCGTCCACCATCTCAGCATCTCACTCCCACCGGAACAGGCGCACGGACAGCAGAGCGAGCAGCACGCCCCACGCCGCGACGACGAGGAGATCGCGCAGCTCCGGCAGCTCTCCGAGCATCGCGGCGGTCATCGCCTCGGAGGCGGCGCCGAGCGGCGTGAGCTCGACGATCCGGCGCAGCAGCCCGCCCATCGCCTGCACCGGCAGGTACACGCCGGCGGTGAACATCGAGCCGAAGAACGCCAGCGAGCCCAGCACGGCGGCGATCCGGGCGTTCGGGGAGACGGCGGTGATCGCCGCACCCAGCGAGAAGCACGCGACCAGAGCGAGCGCGTACGCCGCGAGGTAGCCGGGCCAGGACTGGGGCAGCGGGGTGCCGAACACCAGTCGGCCCACGGCGAGCAGGAGCACGGAGGAGCCGGCCACCGTCGCGGCATGCAGGAGCACCTGCACCACCAGGATCGACGCGGGGCGCACCGGTGTGGTGCGGAGCCGGCGCAGCACCCCCGCCTCCCGGTACGCGAGCACGATGGACGGCATCGCCATCAGGGCCGCCATGATCATCGACAGCAGCACCGTGACGGGGACGTAGAGGTCGACCACGGACATGCCGCCGAAGTCGGGGCTCTCCTCGCGGAACGACGGGATCGCGCCGAGGATGCTCAGCAGCACCATCGGGAAGAGCAGGATGTAGAAGAGGGTGCCGAGCTCGCGGCCGAAGAGCCGGGTCTCGGCGCGCAGGACGGCGAGGGTCGCGCTGCGCCGCCGGGGCGCGAGGTCCATCGGAGTCGGGTGAGGGGTCATCGTGCGGGCTCCTCGGTGAGGGCGGGACCGGGAGTGATGGTCCCGGAGGTGGCGGAGATGAGGTCCAGGTAGGCGGTGTCGAGGGATCCGTCCTGCACGCGCAGCCTGCGGGGCACGACGCGCTGGCTCTCGAGGCAGCTGAGGACGAGCAGCGGCGCCTCGTCATCGCCCTCGACGACGATGCGGCCGGCCTCCCGGCGCACCGCGGCGACGCCCGGGATCCCCCGCAGCGCCTCGAGGTCGACGGCGGAGCCGGTCGTGAAGGAGGTGACGGTCGCCGCGGCCGCCCGGCCGATCAGCCCGTCGGGCGTGTCCATCGCGCGGACCCGACCGCCGTTGATGATCGCGATGCGATCGCAGAGGCCCTGCGCCTCCTCCATCGCATGGGTGACCAGGAGGATGGTGACGCCGCGCTCCCGCACCTCGCGCACCAGCTCCCACACCTCCCGTCGTGCCTGGGGGTCGAGGCCGGTGGTGAGCTCGTCGAGGATGGCCACGCGGGGGCGGCCGATGAGCGCGAGCGCGATCGAGAGCCGCTGCTGCTGCCCTCCGCTGAGCGTCCGGAACTGCTGATCGAGCAGCTCGGTCAGTCCTAGGCGCTCGGCCAGATGCGGCCACGGCTCGGGATCGTCGTAGAACGCCGACCACAGCTGCAGCGCCTCCCGGGCGGTGATCTTCGGCTGCAGCCGGCTCTCCTGCAGCTGGATGCCTACGAGGCGGGTGATGGCGTCACGGTCGGCGAGCGGGTCGAGGCCGTGCACGCGGACGCTGCCGCCGTCCGGCACCCGCAGGCCTGCGATGAGCTCCACCGTGGTGGTCTTGCCCGCGCCGTTCGGGCCGAGGATCCCGAAGATCTCGCCCTGGTCGATGGAGAGGGAGACGTCGTCGACGGCGAGGGAGGCGCCGTACGACTTCCTCAGCTGGTCCACGTCCACTGCTGTCGGATTCATGGCTCCAGCCTTCCGGGGGCGGGGCCCGGCCGCATCGGGGAACCGGCGCTGTCCGCCATCCGCCGTTCGGCCGATGGGGTCAGCCCCGGACGTCGGGCGCGCCGCACGGGGGAAGCACGCGCGCGTAGTGGAGGAGGTCGATCCGCGCTCCGGACGGTGCGGTGCCCCGGGCCCGACGCACCCGGTGGAACCCGGCCTGTTCGAGGACGCGCTGGGAGGCGACGTTGTCGGCGGCGGTGCGGGCGGTGAGGGTCCTCAGGCCGCTGTGCTCGGCGCAGCGGCCGGCGAGCTCGAGCGCGGCGCCGGCGAGGCCGGCGCCGCGTGCGCCCGGCCGCAGCCAGAAGCCGACCTCGGCCGCGTCCCCGCTCACGTCGAAGAGCACCAGGCTCCCCGCGAAGCGGTCGGTGGCGGCGTCCGCGATCGTGAGGATCGCGAGATCGCCGCGGGCGCGCCCCTCGGCGATCACGCCGTCGATCATCCGGACCACCGAGTCACGGGTGTACTCGGGTGCGGGCAGGTGGGCGAAGGCGCGGACCGCGGGGTCCTCGGTCCCCTCGGCATAGGCGGCCGCATCGGCATGGGTCATCGCGCGCAGCCGGACCCGGCCGTCGGACAGGGGCAGGGCGGAGGTGTTCAGCATCCCACTAACCTAACAAGGTTTGTTTAGCGCGTACACTGGGTCCATGAGCTACTGGGACGAACCCCGGCCCGTACGGCGCGCGCGGGCCGTCGCGATCGAGGACCTAGCCCGGGAATCGGCCGCCCTGCTGGACGAGGGCGGGATCCCGGCGCTCACCGTCAGGGCCCTCGCGACCCGCCTCGGCGTCGCCCCGCCGAGCCTCTACTCCCGTATCCGGTCCACCGACGACCTGCTCGACCTGGCCCTGGACCGAGCGCTCGAGGACGACGAGCAGGTCCGGTCCGGTTCCGCGGAGAACCCCTGCGAACTGCTGCTCGCCCTCCACGACCACCTGGCGCGCCACCCATGGGCACCGCAGGTGGTCGGGCGGAGGCCTCCCCGCGGGCCGGCCTACCTGCGGTTCTCCGAGCGGCTCGTCGCGCTCCTCGCCGAGGACGGGACCCCGGACCCGCTGACGGTCGCGTATGCGATGTCGAACTTCGTGATCGGCAGTGCCACCACGGCCGCGAGCGCGGCGCAGGAGCCTCGCGCACGGATCGATCCCGAGCACGCCCCCGTCTACGCGCGCCTGCACTCCGCGCACGACGCGGACCCGAGAGCCGTCGTCGAGGCAGGGCTCCGGGCGCTGCGACGGCTCGGCGTCCCCCGGGGCAGGTAGGTGAGGCCCGGTGGTCGGCGCACTGTCGTCGACGTGAGGCTGAGACCGCCGGGTGCGCGGGCGCCGGCGTCGCCGAAGACGGCGAAGGCCGTGCCGGTCCCGGTGGTGAATCGGGGGAAGCACCTCAGGCCGGTGAATCCTGCGCCCTCAGGATCTCCACGCCTGCGGCCATCTCGCGCTGGACGAGGTCCTCCGGCGAAGGCAGTGCGATCCCGCCGCCCTGCGCGGGCACGGCCTGGCGGATCCTCGACTTCAGCAGATCCGCCATCTCCTCGGCATATGCGTCGACGTCGGCTGCAGAGCGGACGAACCGCAGCTGGGCGCCGAGGGCCCGCGCCCCCTTGTCCGTGCGCCTGCGCGCCGCAGGGCGCCGTGTCGGGCGGTCAGCCGTGGGGCTGGTCATCACGCATCACCTCAT
>CAZHSL010000049.1:0-12094 GCA_964535185.1 uncultured Corynebacterium sp. | reverse complement strand
GGTGGGTGTGCGCACCGACCGCTGCTCAGCGGTGAGCGGTGGCGGATGTGCTCGCCGGGACGAGGGGCGACCCACCCATGCTTGAAACGACTCAATACAGCGTATCATCCCTCGCCCGGTCGTGGTGGCGGCGGGGGAGGAGCATCGAGCGCGCGTGCGGGCGGCGTCAGCGTTCCCGGGCGCTGTCCGGCGACGGGCCGGTCGACTCCCGCCAGACGACCTCCGTGATCGAGGGGTGGTCCATCGAGGGGTCATCGCCCCGCATCACGCGCAGCAGCTCCTCGAGCAGCTCGACCCCGTGCCGGTGGTGGTCGATGCGCACGGTGGTCAGGGAGGGGTGCATCCACGACCCCAGCGGCAGATCGCCCCATCCGGACACGCTGAGGTCCTCGGGCACCTGCCGGCCGCTCTCTCCCGCTCCGCGGATCGCGCCGGCGGCCAGCACGTCGTCGTCGGCGAGCACGGCGGTGATGCCGCTGCTCGCCGGCAGCTCTGACACGGCGCGGCTCGCGCGTCCGGGATCCCAGCGGCAGTCGATCGTCGCCCCCTCCGGCAGGCCGAGCTGTGCAAGGGTCCGTTGGAACGCCTCGCGCCGTCGCCGACAGGAGGGGTGGCTGTCGTCGCCGCTGACGTGCAGCAGCTCGCGGTGCCCGAGCTCGGCGAGCCCGGTGACCACCTCCGCCATGCGGTCCGCTTCCGACAGGGGGCCGACGCCGCGCAGCTTCCGGTCGTACACGGGTGCGGAGACGACGGGGGTGGTGCCCAGGCGCGGACGCTCCGCCTCGGGCAGATCGGTGAGGGAGAGGACCGCCTCGTACAGGCCGGAGTCGGCGAGCTGCCCGATGCGTTCCGCGAGCCGGTCCCCTGCGGGCAGGGTCACCACCTCCACGCCGAATCCGGCCGCCTGTGCTGCGTCGTTCGCCCCTCCGATCAGCTCGAGCGAGTGGCGGGCGTCCCCGGCGGGCAGGACCAGCGCGAGACGGCCGGTCGAGCGGTTGCGCATCGCCCGGGCGACGAGGTTCGGGCGGTAGTCGAGCTGGGCGACGGCCTGATCGATGTGCGCGGCGAGCATCGGCGAGACCGTCGGGTCGCGGCGCAGCCGCCGCGAGACGGTCTGGTGGGAGACGCCCGCGAGCCGGGCGACGTCGCGGATCGTGGGGCGGCGGACGGATGTCATGCGGGCTCCTCGGTCCCCGCGCCCCGGGCGGCTGCTGTGCCGGCCGGGGGCGGTGGGGTTCGTCGACGGCGACGGCGGTCAGGTCACGATCTCACAACGGGTGACCGTTCACCCGGATCCGGCCGGGCCGTGCCGAGTGACAGCCCTGCGGGTGCTGTGCGGGCGCCCTCCGTGGCGCCATGGCGACCGTCCGCACCGGTCATCGGGCCGACGTCTCCCGCAGGGCATCCTGGCTGGAGCGCGGGCCGCACGACGAAGTGAACGGTCACTCGAGCGGCTGCGGGCGGACCGCCCGCAGACGAGGGACGACGAAATCGGGAAAGCGGTTGACACCGCGAGATGGAACGATTCAAGATGGCGCCGATCACAGTTCGACGGACTCGCGGACGAGTTCGGACGGCGACCCGGGAGGAGGCGAGCGCGACGATGACGACGGTGTACTCCTCACCCCTGTCCGGCCCCGAGCACCTCGAGGACTGGACCATCGAGGGCCCGATGGTGGCCTCGTTCCCCACCGGGAGGCTCCGCCTCGAGAGCGCGGCTGACCCCGCCGAGGGGCAGGCGGCGAACTTCGTGGCCTGGCTGCCGTTCCAGCACGAGGGCGATGTGCGCGTCTCCTGGGATTTCCGACCCCTGCGCGAGCCCGGACTGGCCATGATCTTCTGGGCGGCACAGGCGCGCGGCGGGGGCTCCCTCCACGACCCCGCCCTGCCGCCCCGCACGGGCGAGTACGCGCAGTACCACTCGGGCGCGATCGACGCCTACCACCTCTCCTACTTCCGCCGCATGTGGCCCACCGAGCGCAGCCTGCACACCTGCAACGTCCGCAAGAGCCACGGGTTCCACCTCGTCGCGCAGGGGGCGGACCCTCTGCCCGCGGTGCTCGACGCGGATCGCGACTACCACCTGCGCCTGACCTGGACGGGCAGCACCGTGGAGTTCGCGATCGACGAGATCCCCTGCTTGACCTGGACCGATGACGGCAGCGTCGGCGGGCCGGCTCGCCGCGGCGGCGCGATCGGACTGCGCCAGATGGCGCCGCTGATCGCCGAGTACTCGAACCTGCGGATCGAGGTGCTCTGATGGGCCGGGCCGCGCACGTGCTCTCCGGCGGGATGGACCTGGTCCTGCGCGCCCTGGTGCTGCAGGGCATCTGGCTGCTGGGGGCGCTCGCCGGCGGGCTCGTGCTCGGCTGGGCCCCGGCCACGATGGCCGCGACCGATGCGGCCGCCCGTGCCGAGCGCGGCGAGCCGATCCGATGGCGCCGTGCCGCCGAGGTCTGGAAGGACACCTTCTGGCGCAGCCAGGTCACCCTCGGCCTGCCCGGCCTGTTCGTGCTGCTGGCCCTCGCGGCGGTGCTCAGCGGCGCCCTGCCCCTGCCCCTCCGCCCGGTGCCGGGCCTGGCCGCGGTGCTGCTGCTGGTCGCCCTGGCCCACATCCCCGAGCTGGACCGCCGCTATCGGCTGCCCGCCACCAGGGTGTTCGGGCGCGCGCTGCTGCTCGGCCTCGCCCAGGCCCCCACCTCCCTGGTGCTGCTGGCCGCTCTCGCCCTCTGGGGCGGGATCGTGCTCACCGTCCCGGGACTGGCGCCCTTCCTCGGTGCGGCGGTGCCGCTGCTGATCAGCCATCACCTCGTCGGCCGCTCCCTCGACCGCAACGAGGACCTCCTCGCCCGCCCGGCGCAGCCGCCCCCACCTCCCCGCGCCCGAGCGGCTCGCGGCGCGGCCGCCGCCCGCCGCTCGAGCCTGCCCACGTCCGCCTGATCCCGATGCCGTGCCCGTGACCTCACGTCGCGGCCCCACCGTGAGAGCGCACCGTGCGCCCTCGCTCACGAAAGGAACAAGGATGTTCTCACGACGCACCCTCCTCGGCGGTGCCGCCGCCGGCGCCACCACCCTCGGACTCGCCGCCTGCGGCGGAGGCGGCGGATCCGCCGACGCCGATGCCGAGATCACCACACTGCGCATCATGGCCCCGCTGCTCTCGGACACCGCCCCGGACCCCGAGGGGCAGCTGCAGACCGCCATCGAGGACTTCATCGGCATGCCGCTGGAGATCACCTGGGTGCCGAACTCCAGCTACGGCGAACGCGTCACGGTCACCATGGCCAGCGACAGCATCCCCCACGTGATGGTGCAGACCGGCAAGTCCGCCGAGTTCGCCCAGACCGCGGAGGCAGGGGGCTTCTGGGACCTCACCGACATCCTCTCCGAGTACCCGAACCTCACCCCGGAGAACGAGGAGGTCGCCCACGGCGCGAGCATCAACGGTCGCACCTACGGGATCTTCCGCCTGCGTGACCCCATGCGTGCGGCTATCAGCATCCGCAAGGACTGGCTGGACGCGCTCGGGCTCTCCGAGCCGGAGACCACCGACGACCTCATGGAGATCGCCCGCGCCTTCACCGAGGAGGATCCGGCCGGGGACGGCTCGAGCACCACGGGCCTGATCATCCCTGCCTGGGACGGGTACGGGAACAACGGCCCCTATGACCTCTGGGAGACGTGGCACGGCACCGCCAACGTCTGGAAGGAGGACGGCGGGTCCCTCACCCCGGCGTTCCTGGCGCCGGAGTTCATCGAGGCGAACCGCACGATGCGACAGATGGTCGAGGCGGGGCACGTCAACGCCGATTTCGCGACCATGGACAGCGCCACCTGGAACGAGCCCTTCTTCAACGGCCAGGGCGGCCTGATCGCCGACGTGTCCTCGCGCGGGCTGCAGCTGCTGGGTCTGTTCAAGGACGCCGACCCCGAGGGATACGGGGACAAGGTCACCATGGTCGGCAACCTGAGCCTGCCCGACGGCAGCAAGTGGTCGCTGCCGACCCCCGGCTACTCCGGGTACCTCTCGATCCCGAAGGCCTCCGTGCCGACCGACGCGCAGCTCGAGACGGTGCTGACCGCGCTGGACAAGCTCTCCTCCGCCGAGGGCCAGCGGCTGCTGAACAACGGCATCGAGGGGGTGAACTACGAGCTGGACGGCGACCAGGCCGTGGCGATCGAGAGCGACGAGGCCTCGGTCGTCCAGAGCGACGTCTCGGCCTTCGCCCAGATCGGCAGCCAGTCCAACGGCTACCAGGGGTACCCGTCGAAGCCCGAGGGCGAGCCCGAGGCGGCGCTCGACGAGAAGCGCCTCGCCTTCCACGAGGAGGACATGGACACGGCGGTGTTCAACCCGGGCGCGGCCTACATGTCCGAGTCGTACCTGCAGAACGGCGCCATCCTCGACCAGATCGTGGTGGATGCACGGCTGAAGTACCTCGCCGGTCAGATCGACGAGGCCGGGCTCGAGGCCGAGCTCGACCGATGGACCACCAGCGGCGGCCAGCAGGTGGTCGACGAGATGAACGAGCTGTACCAGCAGAGCTGAGACCGACCACCGGCAGGCGGGGGTGCGGGACCGAGCGCCGCACCCCCGCCCCCACCCAGAGGACTGATCGACCATGGTCATGACGAACAGCCCCGGTGCTGCGGCACCGGTCCCGCTGGAGGTCGACGAGACGCCCGCCCCCGCGGCGAGCAGCTCCCGACGACGCCGCAGCCTCCTGAAGAGGCTGCGCCGCTCCCCGATGCTCTACCTGATGCTGGTGCCCGGCATCGTGTACTTCGCGGTGTTCAAGTACGCCCCGATGTACGGGATCACCATCGCCTTCCAGGACTACCTGCCGTTCCTCGGCATGCAGGACAGCCCGTGGGTGGGGTGGGACCACTTCGAGCGCCTCTTCAGCGGCCCGGACTTCGGGCGCCTGCTGAGCAACACCCTGATCCTCGCCTTCCTCAACGTCGTCATCGCGTTCCCGGCGCCGATCATCGTCGCGCTCATGCTCAACGAGCTGCGCAAGCAGATGCTGAAGAAGTTCATCCAGACCGCGATCTACATCCCCCACTTCCTCTCCTGGGCGATCGTCGCTGGTCTCACCTACCTGCTGTTCGCGCTCGACATCGGCCCGATCACGGTGCTGTTCAACGAGGTGTTCGGCGGACGGTTCAACTTCCTCGCCGACCCGGACTGGTTCCGTCCGCTGATCATGGCGCAGACCCTGTGGAAGGGCACCGGCTGGGGCACGATCATCTACCTCGCCGCGCTGGCCGGGGTGGACAAGCAGCTGTACGAGGCCGCGATGATCGACGGCGCAGGCCGCTTCCAGCAGCTGCGCCACGTCACGATCCCGGCGATCGTCCCCACGGTGATCATCATGCTGATCCTCAACATCGGGAACTTCCTCGACACCGGGTTCGAGCAGATCTACATGCTCACCAACTCTCTGAACCGCGAGGTGGCCGACGTCTTCGACACCTACGTGTACTTCATGGGCATCACCAACGGCGCCTACAGCTACTCGACCGCGATCGGGCTGTTCAAGTCGATCGTCGGCCTGGTGCTGATCCTCGGCGCGAACTGGCTCGCGAAGAAGTTCACCGAATCGTCCCTGTTCTAGGAGCCCACGATGTCCATCAAGCACGACACCCGCGGGGACAAGATCTTCGACGGCGTGAACATCGCCCTGCTGCTCGGCTTCGCCGCCCTGACGATCCTCCCGTTCGTCTACGTGGTCGCCGCCTCCTTCGCGACCGAGTCCGAGATCGCCTCGAGGCCGTTCTTCCTGTGGCCGAACACCCCCACCCTCGAGACGTATCGCTACATCTTCTCGACCGACACCTTCCTGCGCTCGCTCGCGGTGACCATCGGGGTGACCGGTGTGGGCACGATCGTGCAGATCACCCTGACTCTGCTGATGGCCTACCCGCTGTCGGACCCGAACCTCGTCGGCCGCGGGCTGATCATGCGCCTGGTGCTCTTCGCGATGCTGTTCTCCGGAGGCATGATCCCGCTGTTCCTGGTGGTCAAGCAGCTCGGGCTGCTGGACTCCTACTGGGCGCTGATCCTGCCGCTGGCGATCAACCCCTTCAACCTGATCGTGATCCGCACCTTCTTCCAGCAGCTCCCGCACGAGCTGCGCGAGGCCGCGGAGATCGACGGGGCGAACGAGTTCACCACCTTCTGGCGGATCATGCTCCCGCTGTCCAAGCCGGTGATCGCCACGTTCTCCCTGTTCTACGCCGTGGCGCTGTGGAACGACTTCATGTCGCCGCTGCTGTACATCTCCGACAGCTCGAAGTGGACGCTGCAGATGTTCGTGCGGCAGGTGACGATCTCCTCCGACCCCTCGACCACCCTCGGGAACCTCGATCCGAACTACGTCCCTCCCAAGGAGGGCCTGAAGTTCGCGGTCATCGTCATCGCGACCCTGCCGATCATGCTCGTCTACCCCTTCCTCCAGAAGCACTTCGCCAAGGGGGTGATGATCGGCTCCGTGAAGGGCTGAGCCCACCGTCCCGATCCCCAGTTCGCCGCAGTTCCCCTCCTCGAAACGGAGCAGACATGCCGTCGATCGTCCCCTCACCCTCCCGACCCGACCGTCGTTCGCGACTGCTGCGCCGGCCCGCCGCACTGCTGCTCGCACTGCCTCTCGCCCTCACCGGCGCGGGCCTGGCCCCCACCGGGACCGCAGCGCCCGCCGAGGCCGCCCCGCCGGTCCGCACCCTGCAGCGGGACGCCGAGCGGCTGGACCGCGGCGCGCTCGCCGTCCCCACCGAGGACGGGATGCAGGTCTCCTGGCGCCTGCTGGGCGACGAGTCGATGGACACCCGCTTCGTCGTCTTCCGCGACGGTGAGCGGATCACACCCGAGGCGATCACCGACTCGACGAACCTGCTGGACCCCGAGGGCACCACCGATTCGGTGTACCGAATCGCGATCCAGGGCGGCAGCGCGAGCGGGAAGCCGGTGCCGGGCGGTTCCCAGGGGAAGAACCTGGTGTGGGCGAGCGAGACCTTCACCCCGTGGGAGAGCAGCCACCTCGACGTCCCGCTGGACAAGCCCGCGGACTTCGTCGCCGCCGACGGCACGGAGCAGACCTACCGCGCCAACGACACCCTCACCGCCGATCTCGACGGCGACGGCGGGCTCGAGCTGGTCGTGAAATGGGATCCGAGCAACTCGCAGGACAACTCCCGCCCCGGCGCCACGGGGAACGTGTATCTCGACGCCTACGAGCTCGACGGGGAGCAGCTGTGGCGCATCGACCTGGGGGTGAACATCCGCGCGGGTGCCCACTACTCCCAGCCCCAGCTGTACGACTTCGACTCCGACGGGCGGGCCGAGCTGCTGGTCAAGACCGCCGACGGGACGGTCGACGGGCTCGGCACCGTGATCGGCGACCCCGAGGCCGACTTCCGCAACGACGAGGGCTACGTGCTCGAGGGCCCCGAGTACCTCACCGCCTTCGACGGCGAGACCGGCGAGGCGCTCGACACCATCGACTACCAGGTGCCGCGCGGCGACGTCGAGGACTGGGGCGACGACTACGGCAACCGCGTGGACCGCTTCCTCTCCGCGACCGCCTACCTCGACGGCGAGCACCCCTCGGCCGTGTTCGCACGCGGTTACTACACCCGCGCCGCCCTGTGGGCCGTCGACTTCGACGGCGAGCGGCTCACCGAGCGGTGGCTCTTCGACTCGGACGATCCCGGCAACGAGGGATACGCCGGTCAGGGGAACCACCACCTCACCGTCGCGGACGTCGACGGCGACCAGAAGGACGAGATCGTCTACGGTTCCGCGACCATCGACGACGACGGCACCGGCCTGTACACGACCGGGCTGGGGCACGGGGACGCGATGCACGTCAGCGACTTCGACCCCTCTCGCCCGGGCCTCGAGGTCTTCGCCGTCCACGAGGACATGGAGGCCAGCGGGAACCGGGGCTCCACCTTCCGCGACGCCGCCACGGGGGAGGTGCTGTGGTCCGTGCCGGCGCAGCGCGACACCGGCCGCGGCGCCATGGCCGACATCGACCCGCGGTTCCCCGGCGCCGAGGGCTGGAACGTCGGCTTCGATGCCGAATGGAACTCACCGGTCGGCTCCCTGCGCTCCGCCCAGGGCGAGCTGATCTCGACCGAGATCCCGGCCGCCAACTTCACCGCCCTCTGGGACGGTGACCTGCTCAGCGAGATCGTCGACCACGAGTTCGACGACGGCCCGCGCACCGGGGTCCCCGTCATCTCGAAGTGGGACCCCGAGGACGCGCAGGAGGTCGAGCTCCTCCGCGCCGAGGGGACCCTCACGAACAACGACACCAAGGGCAATCCCGCTCTGCAGGCCGACCTCCTCGGCGACTGGCGCGAGGAGCTGGTGTTCCGCACCGAGGACTCGACCGCCCTGCGGATCCACACCACGACCGACCCGACCGGGCACCGGCTGCGCACGCTGATGTCCGATCCCCAGTACCGCCTGGCGATCGCCTGGCAGCACGTGGGCTACAACCAGCCGCCCCACACCAGCTACTTCCTCGGTGAGGGGATGGAGACGCCCGCCGCGCCCGCGCTGCGATACACGACGCCCGCACCGAAGCCCGAGCCCGTGCGCGGGCACGAGCGCGGCTGAGCCGCCAGCAGCACACCTTCCGAGAGGACCTCATGACGCCGTTGCCCGACACCGGGATCCATCTGCTCGAGCCGCGTGACGGCGCCGCCGCCGTCCCCGCCCAGTGGGGTGTGCCGTGGCCGCGGGGCGCGCTGCAGGACGCACCGCTGCTGGACCTCGACACCGACCGGGGCAGCACCCCGGTGGACACCTGGGTCACGGCGCGCTGGCCGGACGGCACGGTGAAGTGGACCGGGCACGCGGGTCTCGCTCCGACCGGCCAGGGACGACTCGCCCTGCGGAAGCCGCAGGCCGAGCGTCCGGACGCGCCGGGGGTGCAGGTCCGCCAGGGCGCGGGCGGAGAGGCCTCCGTGGTCTCGGACCGGCTGACCCTCGACGTCGGGCCCGGCCCCGCCCCGATCCGTCGGCTCCTCGTCGAGGGGCGCGAGGTGGGCCGCGCCGGACGGATCGTCGCGACGTCGGCGACGTCCGCGCACCCGCAGGCCCCGCGCCGGGAGCACCGGGTGCTGACCACCGAGGTGCGGGTCGAGCGCGCCGGTGCGCAGCAGGCGGTGCTGCGCCTGGCGGGACGCCACGAGGTCGACGGGGAACAGGTGCTGCCCTTCGTGCTGCGCCTGTACGTCACGGCCGGATCGCCCCGCGTGCGGGCCGTGCACTCGATCGTGTGGGACGCCGACCCGCAGCGGCTGTTCCTCACCTCGCTGGGTCTGCGCCTGGAGGTGCCGCTGCGTGAGGCGCCGTACGACCGGCACATCCGGCTCGCCGGCAGTGCCGGCGGCTTCCTCACCGAGGCGGTGCAGGGCGTGACCGGGCTGCGCCGCGACCCCGGCCCGGAGGTGCGGCGGGCCCAGGTGGAGGGGCGCCCCACCCCGCCGCTCGCGGAGTGGGCGGAGACGGTCTCCGGCAGGCTCCGCTTCGTGCCCTGCTGGGACGCCTGGACGCTGCGCCAGCTCTCCCCGGACGGCTACACGCTCGCCAAGCGCACCGACGCCGAGCACCCGTGGATCGCTGCGCCCGGGGGCACCCGCAGCCTCGGGTACGCGTACGTGGGCGACACCGGCGGCGGGATCGGTGCGGGCCTGCGCGACTTCTGGAAGACCGCCCCCACCCAGCTCGACGTCGCGGGTGCCCGCGGCGACGCCGCCTCCCTCACCGTCTGGCTGTACTCCCCGGCCGCCGAACCGATGGACCTGCGCTTCTACCACGACGGTCTCGGCCAGGACACCTACGCCGACCAGCTCGAGGCGCTCGAGATCACCTACGAGGACCACGAGCCCGGCTTCGGGGACGCCCGCGGCATCGCCCGCACCCACGAGCTGGTGATCGACGCCTTCCCGGCCACCCCGCCCGCGGCCGAGCTGTCGGCGTTCGCCGAGGCCTGCGCCCTGCCCCCGCAGCCCGTCGTGGCCCCGGAGCGGATGCACGGGGCGGGCGTGTTCGGGATCTGGGCCCCAGTGGACCGCTCCACCCCGCAGCGCGCCCATCTCGAGGATCGACTCGAGTTCCTGCGCGAGTACTACGTGGGCCAGGTGGAGCAGCGCCGCTGGTACGGGTTCTGGGACTACGGCGACGTCATGCACACCTACGACCCCGACCGCCACACCTGGCGCTACGACGTGGGCGGCTATGCCTGGGACAACTCGGAGCTGTCACCGGACCTGTGGCTGTGGACCGACTTCCTGCGCAGCGGCGACGCCTCGGTGTTCCGCCTCGCCGAGGCGATGTCCCGTCACACCGGCGAGGTGGACCAGTACCACGCGGGCCCCTTCACCGGTCTCGGCACCCGGCACAACGTGCAGCACTTCGGCTGCAGCGCGAAGCAGCTGCGGGTCTCGAGCGCCGTCTACCGGCGTCACCACTACTTCCTCACCGCCGACGAACGGGTGGGGGAGCTGCTCGACGAGGTCGCCGCCTCCGAGGAGGCGCTGCTGCGGGTGGATGCGACGCGGAAGGTGCGCACCGACGTGTACGCCCCGGACCGTCGGGCGCTGGCGATCGGTCTCGGCACGGATCTCGGGGCGCTGCTCGGCGCCTGGCTGACCGCGTGGGAGCGGCACGACGACCCCGACGCCGAGCAGAAGATCCGCGGTGCGCTCGCCGGCATCGGCGCGCTCCCGCAGGGGCTGTTCACCGGAGAGGCGCTGTGGGACCTCGACGCCCGCCGCTTCGACACCTCCCGCGACCGGATCCAGGTCTCGCACCTCGCGGCCGTCTTCGGGATGGCCGAGATCGTCCCCGAGCTGCTGGACCTGGTCGAGGACGAGGGCTTCGCCCGTGCCTGGGACGAGTACTGCCGCTACTACCTCGCTGCGCCCGAGGAGCAGGCGGCCCGCTTCGGCGCCCCGCTGCGGGGGATCTCCCTGATCCCCGCCTACAGCCGTCTGCTGGCTCAGCATGCGGCCGCCGCCGACGATGCCGCGCAGGCGGAGCGGGCATGGGACGCCTTCCTCCTCGGGGAGGGCGACCAGGTCAACTCCGACGCGATGGTCGCCCGCGCCGACTGGTCCCTGGCCCGCATCGACGGCCCGACGGTCCACGAGCCCGTCGACGAGGCGGCGTTCCTGGGGACCAACGGGTGCGCGCAGTACGGCCTCTCCGCGATCGCGAACCTCGCGCTGATCAGCGAACACCTGCCGCAGCGGATCCCGTACATGGGGCCCGCCGCGGCCGAGGACGCCGCCGAAAACGCGGGGGAGGAGCGGTGAGATCTCGCGGGGCGCGGGAGCCCGCCCTTGAAACGTCTCACCCGATGCCCTAGCGTTCCGTCCTGCCCCCGCGGCCGGTCGATGTCGCCCCGCGCGCCACGACGCGGCCGCAGTGCTCGACGAGGAGACACGATGCCCACCCCGGATCTCGACCACCTGCTGGCGACCACCGCGGCCCGCAGTCCCCACCGCTGCTGCTTCCTGCTGCACGTGCGGCCCGACAGGCTCGCCGAGTACGTCCAGGCGCACCAGAGCGTCTGGGAGGAGATGCGCGAGGCGCTCACCGCGGCCGGGTGGCGCAACTACTCCCTCTTCCTGCGGCCCGAGGACGGCATGGTCGTGGGCTACTTCGAGGCGGACGACGTCGACGCCGCCCAGGAGGCGATCGCGCGAGCCGAGATCTCGCCGCGCTGGGAGGCGGCGATGAGCGAGTACTTCACCCCGGACGGCGGTGAGAAGGAGGTGCTCCCGCAGTACTTCCACCTCGCCTGAGCCGTGCGGGCCGCCGCCCGCGCCGCACTCCGCTCCCAACCCGACGAGGAGACGTCCCCATGAACGCCCGCCCCGTGCCCTCACGCAGCTCCGCCTCGGGCCCGCAGCCCGGTGCCGTGCGCGGCTGGAAGGCCACCATCGCCGTGGCGATGTCCAACTACATCGAGGCCGGGTCCATCATCGCCCTGGCCACCAGCCTCACCTTCTGGCAGGAGCACTTCGGCTTCTCCAACTGGGTGGTGGGCCTGGTCGCGGCGCTGTCCGCGAACGC